>JAKZTU010000131.1:0-4010 GCA_047516945.1 Acidimicrobiales bacterium | reverse complement strand
ACCCTGAACGGCGTGGACGCTGCCATCGGTGTGGCTGTGGGCGCGATGTCGTCGTCGCTGTAGCCGAGTTCTTTCAGTGTGGTGATAGACGACGGGGGTTCGAGTTGAAGATGCACACTCGGATCGAAGATCGGTTCGTCCGCGATCCAGCTGTAGCCCCGCGGGAGTTCGTCGGGAAAAGAAACGGCTAGCGTCACTCGGCCAGCCTAACCGTTGCTTGTTAGTGCAGTTTGATGTAACTGCGCTAACGCCTCCTTGCGGAGTCACGCTGCCTCTTTCGAGGGTTTGTGTTTACAGGGCGGTACGACTGCCGACGAAGTGCCGGTCTTTGGTACGTCGTTTCGATCAACAGAATCGTTGATCCCCCCGCTTCTTACGGCGGGGGCCTGCACCGGGGCAACTCTCCGGTTCATTACCACTTCTTGGTTTTGTGGTTGGTAGCGGGCGAGGTTGATCGCAGCGTTGTCGTCACGGTCATGGCTGGTGCCGCAATGGCTGCAACGCCACCTCGTTTTGCTGTGTGGGTTACCAACCTCACCGCACGCGGAGCATGTTTTCGACGACGGGAAGAACCGGTCGGCGAGTATCACGTTGCATCCATACCAAGGCCCTTTGTAGAGCATTTGGCGTTTGATTTCGCCTAGTGGTGCGTCGCGTAGGTGTTTGGCTCCGCCTTGACGCATACCGGCTGAGTTCAGGTCCTCGATCACGACCTCATCGTGGCTTTTGGTGAGGCTGATGGTGAGTTTATGAACTGCGTCGAGCCGGACACAGGCAATGCGGTGATGAAGTTTGGCTAGTTCCTTTCTGGTTTGGTGCCAACGGTTCGATCCCTTCTTTTGACGGGCGAGTTTACGATTCAGTCGTCGAAGTTTGGCAAGGGACTCGGTCAATGGTTTGGGATTCTCGACGCGTTGGAGGATCTCGCCGTTGGGGGTGGCGACGACAGCTAGGACGCGTTGACCGACGTCGACACCGACCCTTGACGGGGCTGTTCGGGGTTTGGTGTTGGTTTGGGGGCGTTCCACACACACCCTCACGCGTGCATACAAGCGGGTTCCGCGGCGGGTTACGGTTATCGCCAAGGCTTCGCCGCGGTCTTGTTCGATCAGCCGGGCGAGTTTACGGGTCGACTCATGCGTGGCGATCCAGCCGATCTTCGGGATATACACACAGCCACGACCGACGAGTTGTTGAGCCGGGTTGTTGCGGGTGATCGTGAACGAATCACGATGCTTGCTGCGTTTGTGATACCGAGGAAACCCGACACGTTGCCCCGCCATGGTTCCTGCACGGCTCTTCTGCCAACGCCAGTAGCTGTCTACAGCGCTGCGGATGCCGTCGTTGAATACCTCTTTGGAGACGTCACGCCACCACACCTCACCAGTCTGCGCGTTCACCGCAACACTGTGTTTGCGTTGGTTCCAACGTTTACGTAGGCCGTAGAACGACGGTGCCGGCAACGAGACACCAACCCACCGGTAAACGAACAACTGAGCCTTGATCTGCGTAACCGCCCAGTTATGCGCGAACCGGCGAGCACCGAAAAACATGTCGATCGATTGGTGCTGCTGGCGTGTCGGTTTCAACGCGAACGAAAAACCCTGCAACCCCCACCCATCAGGCGGCGTGTACCTCTGCATCAGCAGCCCACAGCACGGTCGCGGTCCATAACCAAAACCGTACACACAGGCTGTGACACCCACCCCCACCAACCCAGACCCCCGGCAGGTAGGTAGCCACCCACGAACATTCATCAAACCACCACCAAACAACACAACCACAACAACTACTGCAACCCTCGAGCCGATTCGAGGTCACATGAACCTCGTCGGTTGCAGGTTTATTCGGCGGGTTTCTCGCTTGAGTCTGACTCGTCGTCTTCTTCGGGCTCGTCGTCTTCTTCGGCTTCGTCGTCGGCGTCAGCCTCCGCAGTTGGTTCGGTCTCGGTGCTGACTTCTGCTTCTGGTTCGGTTTCAGCTTCGACCTCTGCCTTTGCTTCGGGTTCCGCTTCAGTCTCGGTCTCGGGTTCGGCTTCGGGTTCGGCGCTGACTTCTGATTCAGGTTCGGTTTCAGCGGTGGCTTCGGGTTCTGTCGCAGGCTCGGTTTCGGTCTTGTCGTCCTGTGCTTCGGCTTCAGTCTCAGGCTCGGTTTCGTCGACTTGTGCCTCGGTTTCGTCGATCTCTGCCTCGGCGTCGGCCTCTGGCTTGGCAGATTTTGTAGCTTTGGCGTCTTGGGGGTCTGCTGGTGGTTCCTTGCCGTCGCGGAGGGCTTTCCACTTCTCGGCTGCGGCGCGATATGTGGCTTCGGCTTTGGATCCTTCTTTTGACGACCCGCCTTTGGACAGCTTCTTGACCAACGTCGCGGCGTCGTCTTTGGCGCGCTCGGCCTTCTTCAACCGCTTCTCGCGCTGGGTGCGTTCACGGTCGGCAGCCACGTACTCGTTGAAGAGTGTCAGCGCCGCGGTTGTCTCGTCGTCAAGGGTGATTTTGGCCATTGGGCCCATTCTGTCGTGTCTGAAGCGAACTCACGACGTTTCTCGTACAGTCGAATGCCCAAGAACCGCGTGTGCAGCAAGAAAAATGTCCGATGACTCTAGCTCCTGCGAGGGCAACGCCGGGTTGTGCCGCGGTTCTCGGCTACGTCACGAGGTGGTTCTAAGCACCTCGTCCATATCAGCGTTGCCGTCAAGCGACTCAAGAATCTTTTGTGTTACCTCAGGGCTGGCGTCCTCTAGGTCGTCGGGCATGACATGGTCAGCCCACTCCTCCAAGGTTTTTGTGCGCTCTGCGCGGGTACTGTTCAGTAGATCCATTTTGTTCCCAGGAACTTACGGCGAGCGGCGGCGTTCGTCGCGAAGATCGAAAGCGATCTTGACGGCGCCGCGACTCCCGGCTTCGGCAGCGTGTGTCAGGGCGTCGCGGTAACGGTCGAGGGGATAGGTGGCCGACAGCATCTTGTCGAAAGGCACCTTGCCGGCGAGTTCGATGGCCAATTCGAAGCTCGTGATTGAGCGCCCGTCTCGCAGCTGTTCGCTTCCGTACGTGTAGCTGCCGACGAGTTCTGTTTCGCGATGCCACACGGGCGTGAGGTCGATATCGATCACACCGGGCATTCCCAACAGCACCACTCGACCTCGTGGTCTACACAACGCGATTGCTTCAGTTATCGATTCGGCTGATCCGACCGCGTCGATCACCACATCGGCTCCGCCTGATAGTCGGGGGCCCACCATGAAGGAACCGGTGGCGCGGCGCACGGCTCGGCTCAACTCGTCGGGGGAACTCACCACATCAGCTCCGAACTCGGTGGCGAGATCACGCTGCACCGGATACTTGGCGCCGATCATGATCGATCCGGGATCGGTGAGGTTGCGCAGTGCTGCCACAGTCACCAGACCCATCGGACCAGCGCCGATGACCGCCACCGTGTCGCCATCTTCAACGCCGGCTCGAAGCGCGGCGTGTACGCCTCCGGCCACGGGCTCGACGGTGACGGCGATCTCATCGCTCATCCAGTCGGGCACATCGTGGAGTTGGCTGTCGTGGGCAACGAACTCGGTTGCCCAGCCTCCACCGGTGCTTTCACAGAAACCTGTTTGCAATCCGGGTTCAAGGTGACCGCAGGTGAGGTGCCGGTAGTCGTTGCCATCGGCGGGGGCGGCACCATCAAACGGCAGCGGGAAGCCACGGGCGGCGTGACCCAGCACTGGCTCGATAAGCACTCGACGGCCGTCGGCCATCTCGCCGACGATCTCATGCCCGAGGACAAACGGGAAGGAGACGAAATCTTCGAAGTAGCGCGACGAATGACCGTCGATGGTTGCCAGATCGCTGCCGCAGATGCCAGACAGGCGGGGCCACACACGGTGCCATCCTTCGCCGGGTAGTTCGGGTGCGTCATCTTCGACGAGGGAAAGCGGGCCGACCCGCGCGCCAGCGCCGGGCCGCCAGCGCGATGCCGCCATAGCCGCCACATAGCGGACTTCCTTGCGGCTGAAACGAAGCGCC
>JAKZTU010000130.1:0-14731 GCA_047516945.1 Acidimicrobiales bacterium | reverse complement strand
TTGGCCACCGAGCCGACTGCGGAGGTGACTGTGGACGTGACCTCCAACGACACCGCCGCGGCGACAGTGTCAACGACCCGGTTGACGTTCGCCACCAGCAACTGGGACACCGCCCAGGCTGTGACCGTGACCGGCGTTGATGACGCTGACACCGCCGACGAGACCCTCACTATCACCCTCACCGCAGACTCAATCAGCGACAGCGACTACAACACCCTCGCCAACGTGACCGTCAACGTCACCGTCAACGACGACGACAGCGCGGGCTTGGTCCTCCCCAACACAGTAGTGACCGTCGACGAGAACGGATCCAACACGTTCACTGTCGCTTTGGCCACCGAGCCGACTGCGGAGGTGACTGTGGACGTGACCTCCAACGACACCGCCGCCGCGACAGTGTCAACGGCCCGGTTGCCGTTCGCCACCAGCAACTGGGACACCGCCCAGGCTGTGACCGTGACCGGCGTTGATGACGCCGCCGCCGCCAACGAGACCCTCACTGTGACCCTCACCGCAGACTCAACGAGCGACACCGACTACAACACCCTCGCCAACGTGACCGTCAACGTCAACGTCACCGTCAACGACGACGACAGCGCGGGCTTGCACCTCACCGGCACACCAGTGACCGTCGACGAGAACGGATCCAACACGTTCACCGTCGCTTTGGCCACCCGGCCGACTGCGGAGGTGACTGTGGACGTGACCTCCAACGACACCGCCGCGGCGACAGTGTCAACGGCCCGGTTGACGTTCGCCACCAGCAACTGGGACACCGCCCAGGCTGTGACCGTGACCGGCGTTGATGACGCTGACACCGCCGACGAGACCCTCACTATCACCCTCGACGCAGACTCAATCAGCGGCAGCGACTACAACACCCTCGCCAACGTGACCGTCAACGTCACCGTCAACGACGACGACAACGCGCGCGACGATGATGGGAAGGTGTTGGTGTCGAAGAAGCGCCTGACGATGCCCGAAGGGGGGACTGGCAGCTACGCGCTGGTGCTCGACAAGCAACCGGCGGCGAATGTGGTGGTGACGATCGGCGGGCACGGTGGCACGGGAGTGAGCGTGAGTCCGACCATGCATGTCTTTAGCCTGTCGAACTGGGACATGCCGGTGGATGTCTTTGTCAGGGCGGACACGGATGCGGACATGACGAACGAATCGATCACGCTGACCCATACGACCATGAGCACAGACGGCCGCTTTGACGCCATCACGGCTCCTGGCGTGATCGTGAATGTGGATGACAAGAACGCACCTGATTACCACATCGGCACGATCACGGTGCCGCGGGAATCGTACGAATTGGCGCCTGGGGAAAAGCCGTTGCCCGAAGAGCAATATGAGGTATCGATCGGCTCGTTCGGGGACATTACCGGGGTTGCCGAAGGCGATGTATGGAGGCCGAGCGGGCTCTGGGGCGACCCCGTTAGCGGCACCGTCTGGGTCGTTGACCCCTACCACCAAGGCATCCACTCGCTCTCGCTGTCGGCGCTGAAGCAGGGTCGGATCGAGCGGCGTGTCGCGTCTGATACGTCAGAACTCGACTTTAGGTTCAACTACGAGTGCCACTTCAGCGAGGACCGGGCCAGCGGCGATGGGAACCCGTTCCTTACCGCGATGTGGGGAACTGACCAGGATATGTTGATCGCGAACGAGTTCAGCGGCACGCTCGATGTGTACAACCGGGGTTCCGCCGTAAGCAACCAATGCATCACCAAGAACGTCACCTCGTGGGCTGCCGACGGTCAAAGTTACGCAACAGAGGACGAGCTTTTCAGCTCGCCATACGGTTTCGTTCGACGGTTTGATCTGACCATTGGCCCGCTGACCGTGTGGGGCATCTGGTCGGACGGAAGGAAGATCTGGCTCAGCGGGCCGCCCTCCGGCGTCTACACCATCGACCTGGGCACCGGCCGGATGGCCGTAGCGCCCGGCTACAACGGACACGGCCCCAGCAACGGCCTCTGGTCGGACGAAACGACGATGTGGGTGGCCGACGAATCCGGTTGGCTCCGGGCTTATGACCTGAATTCCGGCGCCCGCAGCGCGGAGTTCGACATCGGGATACGAACTTACGGCATGGCGCCGGGCGACATCTGGTCCGACGGCGAGACCATCTGGGTCACCAACCGCATAGGCACGATCGACGCCTACCGCCTGCCCGACCGGCTCTATGCCGGCAGCGTGGCGAAGACGACCAGAGCGACCGAGGCAGACCCCCTCACGGCCAGTTTCGCCCTGGCGCCGCTGGCCCATGACGGGGAGAACGGGTTCAAGCTGCGGATCGCTTTCAGCGACGCTGTGGAAATCACGCCTGAGGACATGCGCGACCACGCGCTGCTGGTGAGCGGTGCCACGGTGACCGACGCCGCGAGGGTGAAGGGCCGCAGCGACCTGTGGGAGCTGACGGTGGAGCCGGCCGGGCCGGGTCCGGTGTCGGTTCTGGTGCCGCTGGACCGGGCCTGCACCGACCCCGCAGCGCTGTGCACAGCCGACGGGCGGTCGCTGGTGGCCGTGCCCGCCTTGGTGGTGCCCGGTCCGCAGGCGCTCGGTCCTCCAGGCGTCCCGGACCAGCCGGAGGGAACCGCCGTGTTCGTCGGCGGCGTGGACCTCGAATGGGACGATGTGCCCGGCGCCGATTCCTACGACGTGCAGCAGTGGCGGGGCGGCCGCTGGGTCGATCTGCCCGGAGACGGCGTGGCCATCGCGTTCTACGGAGCGGGAGCCATCATCAGCGGGCTGGATCCCGACGCGTCGCTCTGGTTCCGGGTGCGCGCGGCGAACACGCACGGCGTCTCGGCTTGGTCCGAGGTGCTGTTATTGAACTCGACCAGCCAGTTCGCGTCGGGTCAGCAAGCCAGACCGGACAACCAGGCGGCCAGCGGGACACCGGTCGTCCATGGCACTGCGCAGGCCGGTGAGACCCTCTGGGCCGATGCGACGGGCATCGAGGACGGGAACGGTCTAGACCGGGTGCAGTTCCGTTATCAATGGGTCTCCGGCGATGGGAACACAGACACAGACATCGCGGGCGCGACCGACTCCGGCTACACCCTGGCGGCTGCCGACGTGGGCCGGACCATCAAAGTCAAGGTGACCTTCACCGACAGGGGCGGCAACACCGAGACCGTGACCAGCGTTGCTACGGGAGAGGTCGCGGCGGCGCCCAACAATCCCGCCACCGGCCAACCAACCATCACCGGCACCGCCCTGGTGGGCGAGACCCTCTCGGTGGACACCTCGAGCATCGCCGACGCGGACGGTCTGGCCAACGCGACCTACACCTACCAGTGGGTTGCCAACGACGGAACCACCGATACGGATATCTCCGGCGCGACGGATGCCGTCTACCCCCTGGTGGCCGACGACGCCGGCCAGACCATCAAGGTCAAGGTCACCTTCACCGATGACGCCGGGAACGAAACAACGCTGACCAGCGAGGCGACTGACACGGTGACGGCCCCCGACCCGCCAGCCAAGCCCACGGGACTGTCTGCCGCCGTCTCCCACGACGCCGTGACCCTCACCTGGGACAACCCACAAGACGATTCCATCACCGGCTACATCATCTTGCGCCGCGACCGGGAAATCCACCCGGTGGGAACCTTCATCACCATCACAGACGACACCGGCACGGCGAACGCCACCTACACCGACGACACGGTCGAGCCCGACAAACAATACGTGTACCGCATCAAAGCCATCAACAAATACGGGAAGGTGAGCGAGAAATCCCGCTGGATCAGGGGCTTCACCCCAACAGCACCGGCCCCGGCGGGCTAGCCGGCATAGAAACCGAAGGCAGGACCGCCGGCCAAGGTGCAGGGTCTCGGGCTGGGATTTCCACCCGAGGCCGATGGTTGCATCCTTCAGTGGCGCAAGTTCGGGCAGCAAACCTGGCAAGAATCGATCAACGCCGGGCAGAACGTGTTCCTCACCCACTCTGAGGCGGTGGTCCAGCCGCCGGGCAGATCAAGCCTCAGCCGTCCAGGGTGTCGTCTACTCAAGGCTCCTCGTGATTGAATGAGTTTGAGGGCCTCGTCGGTTACTTGGTAACACCAGTTTGGAGAGTTGATGGGACGGGATGGGTCGTCAGGGTTCTCAATGACCAGGTGAGCCTGAATAAACTGGTGGAGGGTTTGGCGTCGAATTGTTTCACGGGTGTTTGGCTTGTAGTCAATGTCATAGTGCTCCCGGATCCAAGCCATGATTTCGACGGTCCTGAGAGAGACTGCTGTTGCGTCACGCCATGAGTCACCGGGCCTAAGAGCTAGTAGCGATAGCAGGACGAGCGCCGAACGTTCGTTTTGACGGTCAAAGTCCAATACGAGATTGCGTAGCAACATGCGGCAATCTTCGACTGAGACGGTGGGAGTCATCGAAATTAGTCAGTGGTGTCAGTGAACGACAAGCGTCTCTGTGTATCAGTTCCGTGAGTCGAATCGGTGTCTTCTAGTTGGGGGAAGCGCATTCGTCTCAGGTCGGAGGCGTTTACTTGGGTGCTTCCACTGAACATTCTGAAATAGGTATCGACTAGTTCGCTGTTGAGGAACTCCGCTAGTTGTACCGCTTCGGACTGGTTGATCGGCTTTCGGTCGCGGTGAACAACGTTCACGTGGTTCTCAAACGCGATGTAGTCATAGCCCTTGACTGGGAGGTATACCCCGGCGACTACTCGGCGGCGCTGTTCTTTGGAGGTAAAGCGCTTGGTCAGCACGTATGGGCCGTTTGGAAACAGCATTCGTCTATTCGTGTTGGAGACGGCGAAACCTTGAGGTTTGGTGGTCGCAACGGGCCACTCGACACCGGTCGTCTTGATGTTTGCCGGATAAATCAAAGGCACGGATCCAGGGACTCCGGCTTCGGTAAGATACTCGCGGGATCGAAAGTCCACGATGGGCCCTGTTGAGACACTCAAGCACAGCGAAGTCAGGTCGGCGGGAAGTACCGCTACCTGGCTGGATACATGCGTTTCTGCTGGGCTTGCGGGAAGGTTGATGAATATCTGGCTGTCTCGGGGTGACACGATGTTGTCATGTAGGACATCGTGGAATTGGTGAGGTTCGCTGAGATGATCGGAGCGAGTCTCAACTCGGACTAAGTCGCTATCGGCAGGCGTAGACATCTTCAGCGAGAAGATGATCGTTTCTTGGAGCACAGATGAAGACCGAAAGAGCCGGTCACGGCGGTCGAAGAGGATGGCTCGGCGGAACGCGGCTCTGTTCATCAACTCCTTGCGGAAGTTTGTGAAGTAGAGACCGTTGGTAAAGGACCGGGGTGTGATGGCGACAAGTTGGCCGCCGTCTTTCACCAGAGCAGTTGCGACTGCGAGGAACGCGGCGTAAAGGTTGGGGCAGTCGAAACCGTGGCGACGAAGAACCATCTGGCGGCAAGGATCTCCAGAGTTGAGCTTCATATACGGAGGATTCATGATCGCAATATCAAACCGGCGGTCTCCTGCCCAGCTGAGAACGTCACAGAAGTCCCGCTTGACGATCCGAGTTTCGAGCGATATCCCGTAGTTGCCGGCGGTGACTCGCGCCTCTCGTGCGGCCTTTTGCAACAGGTTGATCGCGGTGGAGTCGGTCTCCACGAGGTCAACTTCTATGGGTACTTCGATGTGTCGTTCGATGAGATCGGCGATCAAGGCGAGCATCAGTGCGCCTGTACCGGCACCGGGATCGACCACTTTGAGTGGTCGACCAGTGGGTTCAACCAACGATGCGATAGTGCGAGCGACATCAGAAGGAGTTGCGAACTGACCTATGCCAGACCGTTGGTCCCGGTCGGTGCTCTTTTCCAAATCCTCGTTCAGGGAGTCGGCTAGGTGCCTCAGTTTATTGGCCGCGCCGAGCCTACTAGAATCGATTCTCGTGGTTTCGATCACCGCCATGTCGTTCACCTCCGATCCCAGGGGGAATTGTTTTGGAGCATAGACGACCCCTACGACACAGCCTGTGACGCCCGCCAAGCCTCAGCTGTCAGCTGACCCCAGCCGTTAGGTGAAGGTGTATTCGCTGGAGTCAGGGGCCTTGGTCCACTGCTGGTAGGTGTGGATCGGCCAGGGCGACAGGGTGAATACGTCGCCGTTGGCGTTCTTGTAGTGCGTGTGGGGGATTGACCAGTGGCTCCAAACCATCTGGTCGATCTCGCTTTTGCGGTGAGCGTTGTAGGCGTCGTGGATCTCTGGCCGGGGTTCCATCATGCGATGGTCCCCGTCGAGAATCTGCTCCAAGCACCCCATGATGTAAGTGATCTGGCATTCGGAGTGGAAGATGAGACTTCCGCCGTGAGCCAAATTGGTGCCGGGTCCGTACATGCAGAACACGTTGGGGAACTCTGGGATGGTTATTCCGAGATAAGCGGTTGGTTCCTCGCCCCAGTAGTCATTGAGGAGCTTGCCTTGGCGCCCGCGGATGTCCATCGGCCACAGGAAACGGTTGTGGTGAAATCCGGTTGCGTAGCAGATCACGTCGATTTCGTGCAGCTCGCCATCGGTTGTGCGCACACCGGTTGGCTCAATGCGCTCAATGCCAGTGCGGATGAGGTCGACATCGTCGCGGGTTAACGCAGCGAGCCACGATCCGTTGTCTTGCAAGGTTCGCTTTCCGGTCGCTGGATAGTCGGGAATGACCTTGGCCAACAGTTCCTCGTCGTCGCCGACCTGTTGCCGTAGCCAACCCTCAAAGAAACCTCGGGTGGCCAGGTTTCGTTCGCTGACGGCGTATCCGTCGCTGTCATCGTAGGCAGGGTCGATACGACTGCTGCTCAGATCCCCTCCAGAACCCGGCCAAAACTGTAGGAAACGGAACCAGCGCCCAAAGAACGGCAGGTGGCGGATCGCCCACTTCTGCCCTTCGGGTACTTTCTCGTGGTAGTTCGGGTTGGGGAACATCCATTGAGCCGTGCGTTGAAAGATCGACAGATGTTCGACCTGATCGGCGATGGTGGGAGCAATCTGAAAGCCACTCGCTCCGGCTCCGACCAGAGCGAACCGTTTGTTGGTGATGTCGACCGTGTGGTCCCAGCGAGTGGAGTGAAACCACGGCCCCTCAAAGTCGCTGATGCCGTCGATTTCAGGCATTTTCGCGCGGTTCAGGGAACCGACGGCGCTGATGATCGCACGGGTCGGCAGCGACTCTTCAACGCCGTCAGCCGTACGAATCTCAACGGTCCAGATTCCGGTGGACTCGTCGAGAGTGGCTCCGACGACTTCGGTGTCGAAGCGGCAGTGATCGGTGATTTCGTTGCGCTTCATCACGTCGACGAAGTACTGCTGCAGTTCGGGTTGTTGCGAGAAGTACTCCGTCCAATGGTCCGAGGGCTCAAAGGAGTAGCAGTAGAAGTGGCTGCCGACATCAACCCGGGCTCCCGGGTAGCGGTTTTCCCACCAGGTACCACCAGGTCCACCGTTCTTTTCGAGGATCGTGAAGGGAAGGCCAGCCTCTTTCAGACGAACGCCGGCCAACAGGCCCGATTGACCACAACCGATCACCACGACTGGGAAAGCTCTCTTGGCATCATCTGAAATTTGGTCGGACCAAGCAATGCGGTTGACATCGGTGTCGCCCAATCCCATCTCGTCGAGCATCATCGGCACGACTTCTCCTGGGATCTCGGCAACCCCAATGAAGTTCATCATTTCGTGCAGAAGATCAGCGTCTGGCTGTGGCTCGGGCAAGACACAGCCGCTGTCGCGGAAGGCGATGATTTCAGGCAAGGCACGGCGCCGCACCTCAGCTTTGGACCCTTCATCCATGTAGCCCTGGTACTCGTTGAGGAACAAGCCGGCAGGTTTGATTTCACCGTGAATCCAACTGAGATCCCCGGTGATGTGAACCATCGTGCACATCAGGGTGGGGATGCTGACTTCTTCGAGAACCGCGGCGATCACGCTGTCATCGTCGGTAAACGGTTCCCCCGCGTGGGGGTGGCGGGTATCCATTGCCGTAGCCTGCCGCGCCCTGAAGGCATATGTCAGATCGAGTTTGACGAAAGAGCGGCTTCGGTTGGTTACCCTCACCCTTGATGCAAGCCGAATCGTCTCCAGACGCCACCCCCCCACCCGACCCCACCCCGCACGACGCACAGTCCTCCACCGCGGACGCTCTCGGATCCGATGCGGAAGTCATCGGCGCAAGCACAGTCGCCAGCGCCAGCAACGATCTTGATTTCGTGGACGAGGCGCTGGACGCCCTGGACCAGGATGATCTGGGGCGAGCAGAAGAACTAGCCGAACGGCTCCAAAGCTCAGATTCTTCGGACCAGAGCTGAGATGATGGGCCGAGGTCGTCTGATTCTGGTCGCCTTGCTGGTCGCAATCGCGGGCTTAGTCCGTTTCCGACGCCCCCAGCGGTCGGCAACCTCGCCAATCGCGGCGTTGAGCCGAACCCAGCGCCGCGCCGAGATGGCGCGACTGATGGTTCGCCGCGCCTTTGACAGGAGCATGACCAAGGCGCGCCTGAAACTAGCTGCCGACGGGTCACGGCGTCGTCTGCAAGCTGACCTCGAACGTCGTGAAGCCGAAGATGTCGTGGCAGCCCTGGGAGAAATGAAGGGCGCGTTGATGAAGCTCGGTCAGATGGCGAGTTACCTCGACGAAGGTATGCCACCGGCGATGAGTAGAGCGCTCGCCAGCTTGCGCAGCGACGCCCCACCGATGCCCTCGGATCTGGCCCTCACCGAGATCGAACGGTCACTGGGCCGCCCGCTGCACGAGGTGTTCGCAGAAATCGATCCAGAACCGATAGCTGCTGCTTCGATCGGTCAAGTTCACCGAGCCATCACCACTGAAGGGAAGGCAGTGGCGGTGAAGGTTCAATACCCGGGGATCGCCCAAGCCATAGCGGCCGATCTTGACAACAGCGAAACCCTCGCCAGGCTGCTGAGTATGGTCTACCCGGGACTTCACCCCGACGACCTCGTTGCCGAACTTCGTGCTCGCATCAGCGAAGAACTCGACTATCACCACGAAGCGGCGAACCAGACGCTCTTCGCCGACTACTACCGCGGCCACCCCCACATATGGGTACCTGATGTAGACCCCGACCGTTCAACGGATCGAGTTCTGACCACCGAATATGTTGCCGGACGACCGTTTGAGACCGTCTATGACGAAACGGACGAGGTGAAGGAGCGAGTCGCTGAAGTTGTCTACCGTTTCGTGTTTCGCAGCTTGAACCGCCTGCATGTGTTCAACGGCGACCCCCACCCGGGCAACTATCTGCTAGCCGACGATGGCCGCATCGCTTTCCTCGATTTCGGGCTGGTCAAACACTTCGAACCCACCGAAGTAGAGCAGTTCGCCCGGCTGATTCGGGCAATGATTCAACGGGATCCCGCCGAATTCCGCGGCACTGCGGAGGAGGTGAAAGTGCTACGCGCGGATGCGCCATTTGAGGATCAGGAGATCTTTGATTGGTTTGCTGCCTACTACGAGATGATTCTTGACGACGCCCCTGTCACGTTCACCTCCGACTACAGCGCCGGACTCCTCCGTCAAACCTTTGATGCCAAGACCCATGCGATTTTGAAGCACACCAACGTGCCGCCCACGTTCGCCCTGATTCAGCGCATCAACCTCGGCTTGTTCTCCATCTTGGGGAAACTGGGAGCCAGGGCCAATTGGAGGAGGATTTCTGAGGAACTCTGGGAATGGACCGACGCGCCTCCCAGCACACCAATGGGCCACGCCGAGGCCGCCTGGCTAGCCGAAAGAGCCCAGCCGACATCGAGCACTTCGCCGGATCACGGGGTTGGGTCAGAGGAGTTAGCCGGCCTGAGGTAAACCGCTGGTGTCGACCTGCGCCGGGAGGTCAGCCACGGAGGAGAGCGTGGCAACCGGGTCAGCTCGATCGTTCAGGGCCATCAGGTATCCGACTGCCCGTTCCGTCAGAGGGTTGCGCTGCACCAACGCGTCGAAGGCCGGGGAGTGGTTGGGAACCACAAGGTGCGCCAGTTCATGCACGATCACATGATCCAACACCCAGGGAGGCACATCCACGAGTCGGTTGGAGATGCGGATGTGACCGCTGTGGGGGGAGCAGGAACCCCATCGCTGTCGTTGGGTCTTGGACCAGCGAATCGAAGTCGGTAGTGGCAGATCGAACTTTTCTGCCAGCACCCGAGCGCGGCCGGCCAGGTCGATTCCGTAGGAGCGCCGCTGTCTCTCGATGCGGTCAACAATGTTGCTGACATACTCGGCTTCGTCTCGCAAAGTCATCCAAGAGGGGATCCGCACCCGGATCACCCCCTCAACGATTCGGGCTGAGACGGTTTTGACTCTGCGGTCGCTACGGATGACTTCTATCGGGTAGCGCGAGGACATGAAATTCGAGGATGAAATATCGGTCATAGGATCAGATCCTGTTTTTGAGGTGTGGTTTTTTGGGTGAGCGCTACCCGCTCGCCGAGGTGCCAACTTGTACCGTCGTGGTGCAACCAACGGCCTTCGAGATTAGCGATCCGGTTGTATTCGTTGCCGAAATGGCGTTCCAGGGCGTAGATGACCCCACCGTGGGCGACAACGAGCACGTCGCCGGCTCCGCACTGCTGGCGTAGCCTCTCCAGTCCTTCTAAGACACGCTGCAATACCGACTCGTCGGGTTCCCAACCCTCGGGCCAGATACCGGCGTCGAGTTGACCGGGGAACCGTTCGTCGATCTCTTCGCGGGTCAATCCTTGGTATGAACCGACATCGCGTTCTGAGAAGGCATCGTCGATGAGCACAGGGCCGATACCTGTGACCTCTGAGATCACAACGGCCGTTTGGCTGGCTCGCTGAAGGTTGCTCGAAATGATCGCGTCGAAGGAACCGCAATGCGCCGCCGCGTCGGATGCCTGAACGAATCCGAACTCCGAAAGCTGAGGGTCGGCCTGGCCCTGCCAGCGCCCTAGTTGGTTCCATTCCGACTGCCCGTGGCGGGCAATAAGCACGTTCAGCATGATGGCGCCGACCGTACCGGCGCCGTGTGACAAGATCGGGGATACCACCCCAGGCAGCGAAACTGACCGGTAGCGTTTGGTGATGGCCACGATCCGATTGTTTGCTTCGGCCCGGGAAGCAGCTGGGCGCCGCAGCGACGAATTCGCTGGTTCCACCGTCGGCGACATTCTTGAAGCCGCAGTCGATTGCTACGGATCAGATTTCGAGGCTGTGCTGGAGACATGCGCTATCTGGCGCAACGGCGAACCGACCAAACGGGAGGAGGGCGTCACCGACAGCGACGAAGTCGCGGTGCTGCCCCCTGTCTCGGGAGGTTGACGGCAGGGGGTCTGCGGCGTCGTCCGCAGCGCGGGAAACGTCGCGGTGCTGCCCCCTGTCTCGGGAGGTTGACGGCGTTGTCGGCTCAAAGGCTGGGTATCGTTCAAGAAATGGATTGCCACCGAACATGCGCGGGCGGACCTTACGAGGTGGCGCGGTGAGTCGGGTCGCAGTTCTTTCGCTCCACACTTCGCCGCTGGTGCAACCCGGCGGAGGCGACGCGGGCGGCATGAACGTCTATGTCAGGGAACTCGTTTCCTCGTTGGCCCAAGCTGGAGCCGATGCCACCGTCTATGTCCGACGCTGGGCCGATGCGCTACCCGAGGTTGTTGATGTGGAACCCGGGTTCCGAGTCGTGCACATCGAAGCGGGCCCCGTCGGCCTCGCCAAAGAGGCGCTACCCGGAATCGTCGATGACTTTGCTGATCAGGTTCGGGGTTACCTACTGCGCGATCCTGTCGACGTGATCCACGCCAACTACTGGCTGTCTGGAGTTGCCGGTCACCGGTTGAAACACGAACTCGATTTGCCGTTGGTAGCAACCTTTCACACCCTGGCGCGGGTAAAGGCCGAAACTGGTGATCCCGAGCCGCAACTGCGCATCGACGCCGAGATCGATGTGATCCGCTGCTCCGACGTGATCACCGCCAACTCCGTGACTGAGTTGCACGAGTTGGTGTCGCATTACGGGGCCGACCCGGACCGCATTGAGATCGTGCCCCCAGGAGTCAACCACGCCTTCTTTTCGGCTGGGGCACAACACGGAGCACGCCAGGCCCTCGGACTGGGTTCTGGCCCAGTGCTGTTGTTCGTCGGTCGTATCCAGCCTTTGAAAGGCGCTGATGTTGCTGTTGAGGCGCTGGCCGAACTCAACGATCCCGAGGCTCGACTGCTGATCGTGGGAGGGGCGAGCGGTACTGACGGTGACACCGAAGTTCGCCGGTTGGAAAAGCTCATAGCCAACAATGGCCTCGCCGAGCGGGTAGAGATTGTCGAGCCACAACCGCACCATCTGCTTTCGACGTATTACCGGGCTGCCGATGTGTGTCTGGTGCCGAGCCGTTCGGAGTCCTTTGGCCTGGTGGCCCTTGAAGCAGCGGCCTGCGGAACGCCCGTTGTTGCATCCGATGTGGGCGGGCTGCGCACGCTTGTAGAGCACGGTCGCACGGGATTCCGAATTGCCGGCCGTGATCCGGCCGAGTTTGCCGAGGCAGCTGGTTCGATCTTGGCTTCACCGTTGCTCGCCGATGAGTTGTCACGCAATGCCGCGACTTCGGCCCGGTCCTACACTTGGACGACGATGGCCGGACGGTTGCGCCGTGTCTATGACGACATCGCGGCTCGCATCCCGGTTGACTGCACGTGACCCCCAGGCACTCTCGGTAACGTCGCGTGATGGAGTCGCCTCTCGCCACACCCGCCGAGCTGGCAGCCGTAGAGCAGCGCATCGACGCCTGGCTGGAACAAGCCGCGGCATCCAATCCGCTAGTTGACGCAGTGGAGCGCAGCACTGATGACATCGTGCGCTGGTTCGTCCGTGTGCTCGGCGAAGAGAAGGATGTCTGGACAGCCTGGCTCACACTGCGCCAGCGCACCCTGCAGTTCGAGACTTACGTGATGCCGGCACCCGAAGAAAACGAAGCCGAGTTCTATCGCCAACTGTTGCGCCGCAATCACAAATTGACCGGTTTGGCGTTTGAGATCGGCGAGGAGGACGCGGTGTTTTTGGCCGGGTCGTTGCCCGTAGCTGCAGTGACCGAAGCTGAACTTGATCGAATACTGGGATCATTGTGGGCGGCCGTCGAGCTTTGCTTCAGACCAGCCCTGCGAATCGGCTTCGCCTCCCGCTTCTCGTAATATTTGAAACTGATCCCATTTCTAGTTGAGTTCCAATTAGTTTCATGTATATTAGTTCTTGACCAGGCGGGACGGCGGTGTACTCGGGGAAGTGTGCATCTTCGTTCCCGCCGGTCCCCCCTCCCCTTTCAAGGGAGAGCGGCCGATAGTTGCAGGTTCATTTCGTCCAGGGCAGCGCGGGCTGCGTCGTCTGGATCGGTGCCGTCGTTTTCTGCTTGCCAAGCTCCCAGTATTGCTCTGCTCGAATTTACGATGATCCCTGTTCCTTGATCGGTGCAACCAGCCACAGCCTGTTCGGCGCCAGCTCCTTGAGCTCCGAACCCAGGCACAAGAAACAGCGTGTTGGGAAGAATGGCCCGCAACTCTGCTGCTTCGGAGGGCCAAGTAGCTCCGACCACGGCTCCTACATCAGAAAACCCGCTAGCACCCTGGCGCCCCTGCCCCCATTCGTGAACTTTTGCCGCTACGACCGTCAACAGCGAACCGTCGCCAACAATCTGGTCCTGAAAATCTTGTGCGCCCGGATTAGAAGTACGCACCAGCACAAAGACACCTTTGCCCTCTCCAGGCGAACCGAGCAACGGTTCGACAGAATCACCCCCTAAGTAAGGGTTGCCGGTAACCCAATCAGCACCCAGCCCCGGGAGTTGTTGGGAGCCGACCAGCCCAGGTGACGACGTGAGCAAGCCCTGTCGATAGTGCACTGCAGTTGAACCGATGTCGGAGCGTTTGGCATCCAAAATGACGGGGACCTTAAGCCTCCGAGCCTCGGCCACAACCCGTTCCAACACCTGCCAACCAGCCGAACCGTAAGCTTCGTAACACGCAGCCTGCGGCTTCACGGCCGCACAATGGCCCGCCACGGCACGCACGATCGACACCATGAACTCCTCAAAAGCGATTGCCACCTGCTGGCGCGGATCATCAGTTTGAGCGACCGCAGAGCTGACGATCTCACCGGGAATGAACTCAGGACGGGGATCCAATCCCACACAAGCAATCGAACCGGTTGACTCACACGACCCAGCCAACAAGTCCCCTCCATGCATACGCGCACGCTACTGCCCAGCGGCGTAGCTGCCAATGAAACGTGACCCGGTGGGCTACGGTGCGTCGGATGAAGCTGCAGATAATTGGTGGCGGCAAGATGGCCGAGGCGCTACTAGGGGGACTAGTCGATCGCGGCTGGGCGACAGCCGACGAACTGCATGTCGTTGAGCCTGTCGCCGAGCGCCGGGCGTTGCTCGCGGCCAGACATCCGTCGATGTCGATTGGGACCGAACCGATTGACGAAATCGACGCGCTGATCGCGGTGAAACCGGATGTGGTAGCAGCGGTCTTGGGGGGCTTGGCAAAAGCCAGAGTCACCCGCGTGCTATCTATCGCCGCTGGTGTGCGGACCGAGTTGATCGAACAACAACTACCGGCTGGCACTGCGGTTGTGCGCTGTATGCCCAACACTCCGGCGCTAGTCGGAAAAGGTGCAGCGGCCATCGCCGAAGGCGCCGCGGCAGGTCCAGACGATCTTGATTGGGCGTCCAGCATCATGGGCGCGGTTGGTACCGTCGAAATCGTCGCTGAAAGCGACCTCGACGC
>JAKZTU010000129.1:0-4848 GCA_047516945.1 Acidimicrobiales bacterium | reverse complement strand
GGCTCTTGTAGCTTTGAGGAGCACGGAATGTGTACACCTCGGCCCGTGTCTCCCCGATTCTCGGTGAGCGGCGGCGCGTCCGCTTGATCTTGGCGAGTTCGTCGGGCGTGAACTCGCACCCCTCGAAGTCCGTGGCGATGGCCTCTATCTCATCGTCGGTCAAGGTCCTGTCGGCCTTAGTCTCGTTGCTCATGGTCGCTCCCCGGTGAGGTAGGTGCGGAAAACTGGGCGCAGTGGCATCGCGTGAACGACCAAGTCCTGTTTCTGCTGCCTGGAGGTACAGGAGTTCGAGCAGGTTGCCTGCTCGGTCGGGGCCGATGCAAAGGCTCTTGGTCGGTTCATGTTCGCTGTCGATGTCATAGAAGCCCATGGCGTGTTGCCATGCATGCAGGATGTCCTCGTCGGTCAAGCCGTGCCGGTAGGCCGACTCGAATATCTGCACCGCTTAAACGTAACACGTTTAAGGGTGGCTTGAGTCCGCTTCCAGCGTGCTGGTGTCCGGCCAGCGGGCCAACCCTATCCCGAACACCTCTCTGAGCAGGGGTTTTAATGGCGATAGCACAGATCACCTCGGCATTGTCGAGACGCCAAACTGAAAGAGTGCACCCGTGGGCGTCGAGGCCCTAGGCCGACATCTCTGCGCGCAGGTTCACCACACTCTGCGGTCTCGTCACAGACCTTGGATGGCGAGCTACCGAGACGCCGCGACCGGGCTTCGAACGCAGCGTCGCCCTCAACACGCCAGCGGGTCACAAGCTTAGAGACCCAACCCTCAGACACCCCATGTCGCTGAGCCGCTGTTCTTCCCACTGGACCGAGCAGGCAGTGTGCCGCACGGCCTGCTCGGCTGCGATAGCGGCGTAGGTAACGGCTTGGCCGTGGTCGCCACAGGCGCGAGCAGTGACGGCTTTGGTGATCCAGTCCAAGATCAACGTGGTGGGATTGCCGAGGCGGCGCTGCATGAAATGCCACCCTCCGCTCTTGTGATCCGCGATTCGAGCATGGCGAGTCGAGAGAACAAGTGACTTCTGCCTGCTGAAGGCGAAGGGCAGTTTTGGGCAGAAGGCTTAGCGATCCGTCAGTCGGCTTCTTCGATAGCTTCGACGGGCTCGTAGCTGACAAGGTCGATGAATTCAGCGATCGGTTTGACCCGCGGTTCTCTTCCCGCTCCATGGCGATTTTGCAAGCACACCCCCAACACGCTCCGAGCCCTTCCTTTTTCCCGCTGATTGGCAGATGTGTATCGCTCCACGAAATACGCCTCGTAGTTCTCTTGGTAGAACAGGGTGTCGATGCTCCCTGCGATTAGGAAGGCTTCGATCTCCTCTCGCGCCCAGTGTGAGCTGTCGTAACTCTCCTCGGTATCGGGGCTGGGGCCGAGGGCCTCGTTTAGGGCGGCTGCCGCGGCGAAACCGTCTCCATCGTCGTACGCAAGGCGCTGGTAGGCGGCTTCGTCGAGTGCTCTGAACACGATCAACGCAACCACAGCGTGTTCCCACACTACGCTCCTGTTCGTGCGAGTCTGATCCGAGGGGACGAGAGACGCTAGAGCTACGACAGCGAGGTGGACGGCCTGTTCAAGGTCGCGCAAGCTGCGGCCGGGCGACTCTGCGAGCAATTTCAGCATCCACGCGCTGTGGCTGTTGCTCGATGTCGTGAACCGTGCCGATAGCCCGGTGGTCTCCAAGAGCTCGTCCAAGAACGTCGTAAGGTTCTGCTCGTCGGGTGGGGGGAGGCTTATGTGCAGGTCGGCGAAGCGGCGCAAGTACCAGTCCGCGTCGAAGTCGTTTCCATACACGGACTCCACGGAGTGGCGTAGTTCGGCTCGGTTGATGGCCAGCACGACCATTACGCCGTCTGCGGCGAATAGGTGCCTCACGGTTTCGAGGAGGCTCAGCGCGTAGGGCGGGCGGCAGCGGTCCAACTCGTCTACGAAAACCACTAGCGGCCCTTTGTCTGCCGAGGCGACCGCTTCGAGCCGCTCGGCGAAGAGCGTCGACTCCTGCTCAGCCTGTGCCCAATCAGCCAAAATCTGGGGCTCGTCGCCCTCAAAGGCGTCCCGGTCAATGATGCCACGGCTGCCCACGCTTACTAAGAGGCCGCGCGGATTGACCATCCACGAGTCGTCTGGTTGTCCCGGCTGGAATGTCGGGGTGCTATCAACTCGACGACTGTGGAGGTCTCAGACATCATGCGCGCGTTGGATTCTGAAGTGGTGGATGCGGTGTGGGCGGCGATCGGGCCGCGTGTGCCGGTGCCCGTCGATAACCATCCCACTGGTGGGCATCGGCGGCGGATTCCCGACCGGATCTGTTTTTGGGGGATGCTCATCCGGCTGGTCACCGGTTGTTCGTGGGTGACTGCTGAGCGCCTGTTGGCCAATCAGGTTTCGGACACGACGCTGCGGGCGCGCCGCGACGAATGGATCGCCGCGGGTGTCTTCGAGGACCTCGAAGCCGAAGCGATCGCGGCCTATGACCGCATCGTGGGCATCGACCTGTCCGACGCGTCGGTGGACGGGTCCCAGCACAAAGCCCCCTGCGGCGGCGAAGGCACTGGCCGCAACCCCACTGACCGGGGAAAACTCGGCATCAAGTGGTCGCTGCTGTGCGACCGCGCCGGCATCCCGGTCGGCTCGGCGCTCGACGGCGCGAACCGCCACGACACCGTCCTGTTTGCGCCCACCCTCGACGCGGTCGCGCGCCGGGGCCTGCTCTGCGACGTCGAGACGCTGCACCTCGACCGCGGCTACGACAGCGCCGCCGTGCGGCGCCTGTGCGCCCAAGCCGGCATCGATGACGTGATCTGCGCCCGCCGGCGGCCCCCCGGCACCGCCACGGCCACAACCTCGACACCCCTCGGGATGCGCTGGACCGTCGAACGCACCAACTCGTGGCTATCGAACTTCGGTCAACTCCGCCGCAACACCGACCGGCGCACCCAGCACCGGCGAGCCCAACTCGCCCTCGCCATCACCCTCCTACTCACCGCCAAACTCATCGACCACCGCAACCGCTGGAACCCCACACCATGAGCAATCCGCGCACGCTCTAACTCCTCTATTTACCCCTGAAGCGCTATTTGGGGGCGAATTGAGCACCTGACGGCGACCACCAGGAACGCATTAGCAGACTGTCTCCTGCGCAGCGAGCGCTACTTCGGGCGCATGTCGACAAGAAGCTGCGGCGCGCGAAACAACAGCTCACGTCCATGCAATTTGGTATGTGGGTCTTTGATGAGCTTCATCCGGAAGCTTCCGCCTACAACAACCCGGCTGCAATACTGCTCAAAGGGACACTAGATGTGAGGGCGATGGAGCTGGCTCTGGAGCAGCTCCATCAACGTCACGAACTATTGCGAGCACGAGTTGACGACTCAGACGATATGCCACACCTGGTCTGCGATGTCAGCGCTCCCGCCATGGAGGTTTCCAAGCTGGCCCTACCAGAATTCGAGGCCCGCGAATTGCTGACAACCAAAGCGCAGGAGCGTTTCGACTTGGCTAGCGGGCCACTATGGAGAGCCTCGCTTCAACCTCTTGTGGATGGAGATCATGTTCTGTTGTTCGTTCTCCATCACATCATCTCTGACGGATGGTCGCTTGGCGTTCTTTTCCACGAGTTGAGTGCCATCTATGGTGCGCTAGCTACCGGTGCCACTTGCAGCCTTCCCGCCCCGCCGGACAATGTGATGGCGTTACTCCACGGAGAATGGGAGCTTAGTGCCGCCCGAAGAGAGCACACGAGGCAGTTCTGGACCTCAGAACTCGCGGGATCCTCAGTACGGGCTGAACTGCCTCGTGACCTTGCCTCCACGACCGAAGACGCAGAGGGGAGCAGTGTTGTTGGGATCCTGGCGGAGAACGATACGGTTCGTCTCGAATCCATTTGCGCAGGGGTTGGCGCTTCAGCGGTGGCAGGCTGGGTAGCAGCGTTCGTTTCCGTTGTACACAGCTTCAGCGCACAGGAAGACATTGTGTTCGCTATGCCCGTGGCCAGACGACTGCATTCTCGCTCACTTGCAGCTGTAGGCTGCTTTCTTACGACGGTACCCGTGCGCGTCCGGGTTGACCCATCACGCCGGGGTCGCGACCTGATCGCCGATTGCGGCGCAGCGATTCGTCGCTCGATCGCACATTTCGACTTGCCGATTGCGGAAATCATGGCGACTGGCCCGTCCGGTGGGTCGCTGCCCAACTTGATGTGTGTCGAGAACAACGCCTCGTCCGGCGAGGGGCGTCTCGGCGAACTCGATGCATCGAGATTCGAGCTCGCCGTTCCAGGGGTGAAGAACGACTGGGCAATGATGAGCACGCGGACCAAACACGGTCTGCGATTAGAGATTGAATATCGAAAGAACGCCTTCACAGCTGAGACAATGACAGTCGCGAATGGTCGACTATTGTCATTCGCGACCGCCCTCGGCACGTCGGCTCGGCCAACCCGAACTCGCACCCGCCAGGTGGATCCGAGCGATCGTCGCCTAGCGCTGCCTGGTTCCGGCCCGTCACTCGGTCGCTGCGATGTGTTGTGCCGTCAACTCGGCGCGCCATGGTCGACGGAGCAAACCCGGCACCGGCCGCATGTGTGAATAGATCGCGATCGCCGATTCATCCGGTTCGATCTCAGCGGGCGGCACCAAACCGGGCCAGTCCACATAGACCGTTCCGGAACGGGGAGTGGTACCCACCGACGGTGATTCCGAGGCTCTCGGTCGAGTCGTCGAACTGGATGTGGTAGCCACAGCGACGAATCGATCTGGGGGGCCAAACCCAACCCGCGCGGGGTGCGTATCGCCGTGCACACGTCTGGCTCGATGGGAGTCATCGGACCTCCGTCAGGGGTTGAT
>JAKZTU010000128.1:0-2508 GCA_047516945.1 Acidimicrobiales bacterium | reverse complement strand
ATCTCTGGAATCGTGAGCGGATCCTGCCCTTCAATGACTGCCGCGCCGTCGACCCATTCGACCTGTTCGACGTCCACGCTCTTGATGGTGGCAGCTCGTTGCTTCAACTGTCCGATGAGGTCGCGGCAGGCGTTGACCACTGCCATGCCGGTGGCGAACGTGGCGCGGCTGCCTTCGGTGATATCGGTGAAACCAACCGATTCGGTGTCGGCAATGATCGGTGTTATGCGATCGACGGCGAGGCCGAGTTCTTCGGCTGCCATCAGCGCCATAGAAGCGCGGCTGCCGCCGATGTCGGGGCTCCCGGTAACAACTGTGGCGGTGCCGTCTTCGTTGAGGTTGACCGTCGCCGACGATTGTTCCCCGATGTTGAACCAGAAACCGGTTGCCACACCTCGCCCGGCGCCTTCTGGAACCGGAGAGTTGTAGTGATCGGAGTTCTTGATCGCTTCGAGGGTCTCAACGAAACCGATCTTGGGGTGTGGCGCTCCCATTGCGGTGGCGTCTCCTTCAACGACCGCGTTCTGCAGGCGGAGGTCGATCGGGTCCATATTGAGCCGCTGTGCGAGTTCGTCAATCAGTGTTTCGACGGCGAAGGCTGCTTGGGGCGCTGAGGGTGCGCGATAGGCGGCTGAGCGTGCCGTGTTGGTAACCGTGCCGATGGCGTGTAGCTCAAGGTTGGGCAGCTTGTAGGAAGCCACCGACATCGCCCCGGTGAGCGCGCTGAACCCTTTGGTGGACCCGTTGTCGAAGTACATCGTGGATTGCAGGGTGGTGATTTCGCCGTCCGCGGTGGCACCGATCTTCGCTTTGATCTTGGTGGCGGGTGCCGGGCCGGTTGCCCGTAGCACTTCTTCGCGTGACATCACCAACTTCACCGGGCGGGCGGCTTTCTGTGACAGCAACACCGCGACTGGTTCGAGATAGATGGTGGTCTTGCCGCCGAACCCGCCACCGATTTCGGCGGGGATGACTTTGATCCGGTCGGTGCTCCAACCAAGCGCCGCGGCGGTCTTGGATCGCACCGCGAAATGGCCTTGGGAGGAAGCCCAAATTGTGGCTTTGCCGTCCTGACCGCAATCAACGACACAAGCGTGGGGCTCGATATAGCCCTGATGCACTGCAACGGTCCGGAATTCACGTTCGAGGATGATGTCGGCTGCTGCGAAACCGGCTTCCACGTCACCGCGTCCGAATTGGTTGACTGAGGCGAAATTCGATGGTTCGGTGTCGCCTGAGAACAGGGTGCGGGTGGTGGGGTTTGCGATCGGGGCGCCTTCGGCGATGGCTTCGTCGATGGTTAGGACCGCGGGCAGCGGGTCGTAGCTGACTTCGACTGCGTCAGCGGCAGCGGCGGCTTGCGCGGTCGTAACCGCGGCAACCGCGGCAACAACATGGCCGTTGTACAGGACCTCGTCGCGTGCCATCAGGTTCACTGCCATGTCGAATTCGGGGTGAGTGGGGTCGAGATCAGCAAAATCAGCACCGGTCACTACCGCCTTCACTCCCGGCATCGCTTCGGCTTTGCTGGTGTCGATCGAGACGATCCGGGCGTGCGCGTGTGGTGAGCGCACTAGGGCGGCGCGGAGCTGCCCGGTCATGTCGAGGTCGGCAGCGAACCGGGCTTTGCCGGTTACTTTGTCGAGTCCGTCGTGACGCACCGGTCGGGTGCCGATGTATTTGTAGGTTCGGGGGTTCTCGGTGACAGTCACTTGGAGGCTCCATTTACCTGAACAGCCGCTTCTTGCACGGCTCGGATGATTTTGTCGTAGCCGGTGCAGCGGCAGAGGTTGCCGGCTAGGGCGTAGCGGATTTCGGTTTCGGTGGGGTCGGAGTTCTCGTCAAGCAGCGCTTTGGCAGCCACGATGAATCCCGGGGTGCAAACGCCGCATTGCAGAGCAGCTCCTTCGAGGAACGTCTGCTGCAACGGGTGCAGTTGGTCGCCTTGGGCGATGCCTTCAACAGTGATGATCGCAGACCCTTCGGCTTCGGGAGCGAACATCAGACATGCGCAGTTGATCTTGCCGTCAACCAGGATTGTGCAGGCACCGCAGTCGCCGGTTCCGCAACCCTCCTTTACGCCGGTGAGGCCCAACTCGTCGCGCAGAGCGTTGAGAAGGGAAGTCTCATCTGCCGACAGGAAATCCACTTCGTCGCCGTTGACAGTGCAGTTCACGTGCGTTCGTGGCATCAACTCGCTCCTTTTGCTCGTTGTGCGGCTATCACGGCGGCTCTTTTGGCCAGAACGCCCGCTATTTGCCTGCGGTATTGGATCGTGCCTCGCTTGTCGTCGATGGGGTTGCATGCCGCCGAGGCCGCGGCAGCGACTGCTCCGAGGGTGCCGTCGTCCAAGCTGGAGCCGACAAGGGCAGCTTCGGCGTCTGCCACTCGCACGAAGGTCGGGGCCACCGCGCCGAGAGCAACCTTCGCTGATGCGACACTGTCGCCGTCCATGGTCAGTTGCACCGCAGCGCCGACTACGGCGATGTCCATTTCGGTGCGGGGAAT
>JAKZTU010000127.1:0-5523 GCA_047516945.1 Acidimicrobiales bacterium | reverse complement strand
TTCGCGCTGCGACTTGTCGGCGATCTTCTGGTGAAAGAACCCCTCGCGATAAAACAATCCCACGCCGCACAGCGGGATGTCGATGTCGCTGGCCGCCTTGAGATGGTCACCAGCTAGAACGCCGAGGCCACCGGAATACTGTGCCAGGACATCGGAGATACCGAACTCGGGAGAGAAATAGGCCACGTCAGGAGTCGATGTCGGATCAGCTTTGAGTGAGGCTAACTCCCTGCTCACCTGCGATACCGAGGCAACCGTTTCGGCCTCTCCGGCGAGTTCGGCCCAATCAGCCGGCGTCATCCGCTCAACAGCAGTCAGGGGATGGTCACCAGTCTTAGAGGTCGGAAGTCGGTCAAGCACCAGCGCCGCTTGATTAGACCAGGCCCAAGCGTAGTTCTTGGCGATGACCGAGTAGGCACCTTTAAGTTCTTCGGGCAACAACGGCGAATCCTCTTGTCTGTGGCGAAGGGTCGGAGTTTACTGGCGCCGGGTCACCTACAACGACCGTGAGCCGACATGCGTGATCCTGTTGAGTTTGGGCCCTGCACTGTCGTCGATCTTGTTGTCGATTGAAATCCAAGGTTGAAGTATTGCAACTTGTGTTCGCCAAGAGGGGTGGGTCTTCGGCGGGCCCAGGTGTCAGTTCGCGTGAGGTTGTTGGCTGGACAACCCGAGCGATCCGACTGTTGCCGTCCCGGTGTTAGGCGTTCAGGGCCCGTGCGGTGGGTTGTTGGTTGAACATCCCGAGCCATCCGGCCATCGCCCCACCGAGCTAGGCGGTTCAGGGGCCGTGGGGTGGGTTGTTGGGGTTGATGATCTTGTAGCCGGTGTTGGTTTTGACGACGATATAGCCCCGGTCGTGGATGTTGTGGTGACACATGGGGCAGGCGAGACACATCTTGTCGATGTCGGTTAGTCCGCCTTGTTCCCAGGGCACGATGTGATGGATCTCGCAGCGCTCAGGGTCGGCGGCGCAGCCTGTGCAGTGCCGGTCGCGGGCAATGATGGCTTTGATCTGAGCTTCGGTGGGGAACCTGCGGTCGCGTCCTACCCAGATGGGCTGTCCTTTGCCGTCAAAGACAACGCCGGTGACAGTGGCTATACACATCAAGCGTTCGAGCACTGTTTGGGGTAGCGCTTCACCACCGACGATTTCAGCGACACCGGTGGGGTTGTCATCGCGCAACCGCTCGATGTCGGCCACTGCGATGAGTTGCATCCGCGTGCTGGCCGGCCCACGGCGCCCCGGATCAGTGACCAACGCAACGAACGCGTCCGCCATGCGCTGTGAGGGTGTGCGAACATCATCAGGAGAACCGTCGCGTCCGCCGTCGTCACGGCAAACCCCAGAAGTCACCACCGCTTTGGATTGCTGGATCATCGAATCGAACATAACCACAACCTAACAACAGGGTGTGACATGACATAATATGAATTATCACAGCAGCAAGCATCACGTCCTCAGCACACACCCCGATACACAAAATTCTCGAGTATCACTGTTGGGGTTGCCGGGGCTCTCTGCCGGAGGGTTACGGTCCGGTCCCGTCCTCGGTGCTGACTCCACTCAGAGTTCTGGCCTTGTGCCTGTTGTCAGACGTGTCGCGTCGAGTGTGGGACCGGCAGGAGCGCTCCTGTCTTGAAGGGAGCCTGATTTGTCTCGACTCGGATGTGACGAAGCGCCCCTGCCGATCCCGGACCCACCGGAACATCACTTCCAGCCAGGAGCACCCCATGACATTTCCAATCGGGGGAATCGACCCCCACCAGGACACCTTCACCGTCGGGATCGTCGATCCTCACGGCGTAAAGACCTGCCACGAGACTTTCGACAACACCGCGGCTGGCTACGGCGCAGGTGCTGATCTGCTTGACGCTCACGGTGTCCGTCAGGTCGGTGTGGAGGGGGTCCGCCAAATGGGGAGCGCACGTCGCGATCGCTCTGTCGGCGGCGGGGTTCGACACACGCGAAGTCCCTGCGTCGCGTTCCGCGGCCCAGCGCCGTTCGCGGCGACTCGACAAGACCGACGCC
Source organism: Acidimicrobiales bacterium (assembly GCA_047516945.1). Classification (GTDB taxonomy): domain Bacteria; phylum Actinomycetota; class Acidimicrobiia; order Acidimicrobiales; family Aldehydirespiratoraceae; genus VXYK01. The sequence goes on along the minus strand of JAKZTU010000127.1, from coordinate 3,491 downwards.
GTCGACGCGGTCGCGGCGGCCAGCGCTTTGTTGGCCGAGCCGACACTGGGACCCGTCCAGGCACTGGAGGTCTATGACCCCTCGTCGCTGAGATCGAAGCCGTGCTCGAGCACCGCCGAGCGCTGGTAGCGGCCCGCACGCTGGGGTTGCACCATGTCACAAACCAGATCTCCAAACTACCGACCGAGATACGCGACCAGCTCACTAGCCACGGCAAGATCGAGAGCCGGTTGCGGCGCCTCGAAGCGATCGACCCCGCCACATGCTCAACCCCAGCCGGTGTGTACCGCCTCGAGTGGCTCCAAGGGTTCGTCGAAGCCGACCGCACTGCCCGCCGCGAGATCCGCCGCCTCGAACGCCGCATCGGCGAACTGCTCGACCGTCACGGCACCACCCTGCGCGACGAAAACGGCATCCACCCCATCTCGGCAGCCACTCTGCTGTGTGAGGTCGGCGACCCGGCCCGATTCGACCGAGAGTCCAGGTTCGCCCGCTGGTGCGGCACCGGCGCCGTCGCCTTGTCAGGCGAAGGCAACGGAGACCCCGTCAAACACCGGCTCGACTTCACAGGCAACCGGCGAGTCAACAGCGTGCTGCACATCGCCTCGGTCACCCAAGCCCGACAACAGTTCCAAGCAGCCGCCTACCTCGCCCGCTAAGCCAGCGAAGGCAAGACCCGACGCGAAGCCCGACGAGCCCACAAACGCCACCTCGCCAACCGAGTTATCCGCCGAATGTGGCGCGACGAACAGACCCCAAAAACCTCACGCACACGTTGCTTGACAAGGGAGCGTCCGACAGACCCGTGGTTCATGGCGGGGGTTGTTGTGTGAGGGGTGGGGAGTGGTAGGTTCGTGTGCGTATGTCTGGTTCTGTATCCAGGTTTGTGGGTGGGTTGGGTCGGGTCTGGTTGAGCCTCGGGTTGGTTGTTTCGTTGACGGCTGCGTTGTTGGTGGGGTTGCCGTCTCCGGCTGGGGCCGTCGCTGGTCCCTACAGTGATGTGTCGGTAACCCACGACCACGTCGACAGCATTACCCGATTGAAGGACCTGGGCGTTTTTGATGGTATCGAATTGGCTTTTTGTGAGGACGGAAACTTCTGCCCTGACACACCAATCGACCGGAAGACCTTCTCTGTTTGGCTGATTCGGATTCTCGATGGCGATGATGCCCCAGACTTTGTCGGTGCGGGTGGGGGATTGGATTTCGATTTCGGCGCCGTTCTGGCCGACCCGGGCTTGTATGGTCTGCTCGGTCCGGAAGTGATCGACTGGCTAACCCCACGTTTTGAAGACGTTTCGAGAATCCACCCATTTCACAATTTTGTTGAACGGTTGGCAGAGCTCGGAATAGCCGGTGGGTGTTCGCAAGAGCCGGCCAAGTTCTGCCCGGATGATGCCATCCGCAGAAACCAGATGGCGGCCTTCTTTGTCCGGGCCTTCGACTTGGCTGAGGCCAACAAGACTCGATTTGTTGATGTCGAGAGCGACAGCCCCCACCATGAGAACATCAACCGCTTAGTGGCGACAACAATCGATCCGAGCTGTCGCTCGAGTCGTCTCTGTCCAGGTCAGGCAACAACAAACGATCCCGGTTGTGGTTACCCCAGTCGCTTCTGTCCTGGTGATACTATTTCCCGAGCCCAGATGGCCAGCTTGCTAACCCGAGCAATCGACTGGCAAGAGGCTAGGGCAGAGGTCGAGACCAATGGCTCTGATGACTCAATTGGCCTTGGGGTAACTTATGACGAAGAAGAATACGAAGCTACTGTTAGTTGGTCGGCACCAACTGCTAGCAACGGCCAGGTTAAACACTATGTCTTGCAATCGCGCCTGATTTTAGAAGATTTCGGACCGAAGTTTTATCATATAGTCGAAACAGAGAGCAACCAGACCAGCTACCAGGCGACCGTCCCAACCACCAATAGCAACTACCTCTATGCCTTCAGAGTCATTGTTGTTTATGAAAACGGTAAAAAGCTGGCCACAACCGAAGTTAAGACCCCCAGCAATGCCCACAAACTCCGCGACGTCATAAAAGAGAAGGTGGTCGAGGCCAAACAAGACCAGCAGCCCTGGCTGACTGACGTTTGGCTACACATGAATGATAGGTCGAGATTTGGGATAAGTTTGGGGGCGGGCAGTGTTGGCCTACGAAGCGAGTACCCATACCCCAATGGCCTTAAGCGAACATTCGTCAGCGGCCTTAGCATTGGGCCGTCAACCTTCAAAAACCCCACCGGCAACTACGCGCTGATCCACGAGATGGGGCACGTCTATACACTGACTAATGATATAAGCGAAGACTCGGCCCCAATTGGCGTTGCCCACCTATACCTACACCTGTTGAGGACCGAACACGCCGCAGAAGCAAGAGATCCAGCCCGCTGTCTTTCAGACGAGCTTTATGCTGACCTAGCAGTCATGGCATTCTTCGACCAATACTCTTATTTCGACCCCCAAAGAGGCCTCAATCATGGCCTTGCCAACGGCATTAATATGCCTTATTGGGTTTCTTGCGGCTTCCGGCTCGACCAATCGACAAATTCAGCCGTAGCCACAGAAATGCCAGCTATCACCAAAAGTGTGTTCGTCGACCAAGAAATACCCCAGTGGTTCTACGACACTTACCAAAAGACTGATGGCTCAATCGACCTAGAAAAACTTTGGTCGGATATCAACATTAGCGCCGGATCCACAGCAACCATAAAACCCATCGCCTACCACTTGCGCAATAAGTTTGGTGGCTACTGTTCCGAAGAGCAGGTGCGCCAGTTTATTGAAGGTAAAGCTACTGGTATAACCAACCCTTGGAAAGACGGTGGTTGTGATGACAATGTGGTGGTGGAAGAGGAAGACACGTCATCGTCAACCAGTTCTACGGTGATCCCTAATGCGCCAGATATCAGCAGCTTGATTGAAAACGCCGCCTACGGAAGCTATCCGCTTGTTTTCTTGCAAAAATTGCGCAATAAACCCGATAGATGCTGGATCGCAATCAATAATTATGTCTATGACGTCACCCCGGGTGATGAGGGTTACAACTACCCCGGCCCCGGGCAAATAACTGACCTATGCGGCCAAGATGCCTCTGATCACTTCTCGTCCAACAACCTGGGTTACCCGCCGATAAAGCACCTCAAAGGTTACTTGCGCTCCAGATAGGTCCCGGTCCTTTGGTGGGGAGAAGTGCCGACCCCGGACCGGTTGTGGCTCGCCGACCTCACCTGTGACCCGACCCGCAGCGGCTGGGTGTACGCGGCTTTCGCGGTCGACGCCTGTTCGCGGCGGGTGCTGGGCTGGCAGGCATGAAGGTCGTTGCACACCGACCTGGCCCTCGACGCCCTCAAGATGGCCATCCACACCCGGTCTGCTCAGTTTGTTGCAACGGAGGTTGGGTAACGGATGTGGTGTATCGGGCGTTTTGAAACGGGGGTTAGGCTCGCGTGCCTATGTCTGGTTCGTCATCCAGGTTTGTGGTTGGGTTGAGCCG
>JAKZTU010000126.1:0-2612 GCA_047516945.1 Acidimicrobiales bacterium | reverse complement strand
GACGACGGGCACCCCACCGTGTTCGAAGATCGGTTGACTCGTCGCAACCCCGAAGGCGGATTTGATTCACCGAGGGCATCCAATCCATCGGAGTACACCTTATTCCGGCCCTCGGGCTGTCCAAAGAATCAGGACCACCTCACACGCGTCGACATACTTGTCACGAATATTCACTGTTAGAACCGCCTTACTACGCACAAGCTACTCATCCGGCATTTGGTTGCCAAACTCGCCGCTGTCGGATCCTGTCGCATGCCGCCCAAGATAGGGACTAAGGGGGCAGGCCGACCATCGGAGACTGGCCATGGGGCCGGTGAGAAATACGCCCGTCGGTGCGTGAGACATCTGCCGCCCCTGCTCCGAAGAACCCGTAGCTGTCAGGCCACCGGTAACGCTGGCCGACTTGGTCGAGTTGCTCGCCGAGGCGAAGACCGCGGCGGCTTGGCGAGCCGGCTCAAGGTGCTCACCCATCCGGCCGTGGTGTGGTGGACGAGACCGGCTGTTCTTCCGCTCTTGGTCATCGCGTTAGCTCCACTGTAGTCAGAAGTCCAGCAAGGTCATTGGTCTGGCGGGTTTGATTCGGTGCTCGCCGATTTATCTGTAACCGACCTCGCCGTCGAGTTGCGAATCTCGTCACGCTTGTCGATCACAAGTAGGTCGGTACCAACCGCAGCGACATTCGTGCCGGTGGTTGTCGACGATCCTGAGCAAGAACTGAGTCCCTGTTCGCTCACTCCTCATCCAATCTGGGTTCTTCGGGGCTACGGAAAAGGTGCCACGCCGCTTTAGGCAACCAGCCATTCCTGTCTTCGTGGACTTCGGCAACAAGAAAACGATGATCGCCGAACCGCTCCCGCACACGTCTTGCGAGCGCCGACGCCGTCAGCGTGCTCGTAAGAAAGACACAGTTGGGCAAACAACCGTACCAGTACGTGACCTCATCCTGCTCGTCCAAGAAATCCAGCACTTGCTTCCGCGTTCCTAGAGTGGCACCGAAGACAATCAAGTAAGCCCAAGTGGACGACATTACTTCTCCGGATCTACCTTGACGGTAAGCGCGTGGGTGTTCGACGTGTCCTCAATCGTGTTGGGCAGGACAATCGTGCCTCCCTTATGCTCAATCAAGTTCACTAGCTCCATTACTTGCTCATGAGTTTCGGACCGAAGCTTGTTAGGGTCTTTGACCAAAAACCACAACAGCATGATGCAACCCACAATGACGGGGAGAAACGCCAAGACAATAACGGCGGCCTGCCCGACACCATGTAGCCAAGACGAAGCCACAATCGCCAGGGGTGTCACTGTGCCGATCGCCCACAAGCAAGGGTTGACAGCGGAACGGACCTTGAGACGGTTGACAGCACTCCCGTAGTTCATTTTGACCCATTCGAGCGGGTTCACTGTATGTGCTCTCTTCTATGGTTCGGTGATCGCCCGACAGACCGACAGGCCCACGATAGAGCGCGAGCGACCCGAAGGACGCGCTCATCCACGTCTTGCGTTGTTCGAGACGGATCGTGCCAGCAGGCTGCTGCGGCTGCAAGTGGTCTGGCCCCCAACCCGTCCCGATGCCTGCTGCCATCTGTCAGCGCGGATACCGCCCATCCGCGCGTGTCGCGAGGGTCTGGTCGACGATTGGCAGGCGGTCTGGCGCGAACTGCGAGAGCACGGTGGCTTGCTAGACGAAGCGCCCTGGAGTGCACATTTGGCGCGTGCTCTTGCGAACCACGATCTGCCCGGCAACCATCGGGATCTGCAACGGTTGGCAGCCCTGGTGATGGCCTGGTGGTCCGGCGACGCAGACGAGAGCATCGGTACTGCGTTGGCGGAGTGGGACTTGAGGTCGAAGGATGCGGGTTGGGAGTCGGACGTGTTCGGGAGCCGTTCGCGCCGAGAACTAATCTGGCGCTTCCGGCGACAACTGGCGTTGCGGGCGAAGGAGAGATACGGAACATGGAGGGACGCCGCTGTCGCGCTCCGTTGCGACGAGAAGACGCTGCGGCAAGACGCGGCCTTGGCTGGCGAGACTTAGCCGTATTCCCCTGTCGCGTGTCGGGCCCAAGGGGTCGTGCTGCTGGAACCGCGCTGCAGGCTGGTGTGCTACAACCGACTCGTCAGAGTCACTCGAAGGTGGGCGGCAGACGATGGAGAACAGGGCAGTCGTAGAACGACTCAAGGAATTCGGCGCGACCCGAGGGAGTTCCGACTGGAGCGCTTTGGACTGCGAGACGGAACGACTCGTTCGAACGAACGCGTTCGCGTTTCTTCTCGCCGTGGCTTTCGATCGGGGCATGCCGTGGCAGAAGGCATGGCGGATTCCGGTCGAGATCGATCGGGCCGGCTGTCTGGACCCGGCACGGTTGGCGTCGATGAACGAACCGGACCTGATCGGGTTGGTCGACGGCTTGGCCATCCGTCCGAGATACGGTGCAAGGCAAGGTGCCAGAACCTTGTCGGATGCGGCGCGCCTAGTCTGCGAGCGATTCGGCGGCGACGCCGGCGCTATCTGGAACGGCGCATCTCCGGCGGAGGTGGAGAAGACACTGCAGGAGATCCATGGGCTCGGGACGGGGATCGCCTCCATGGCCACGCGCATCCTCCACGACGACTTT
>JAKZTU010000125.1:0-14660 GCA_047516945.1 Acidimicrobiales bacterium | reverse complement strand
ATCAACCGTTGCTGAACGAATCGTTCACTCACCACGTGCGTGGCGTTGGCGAAGGCCTCGTCCACTGCTTCGGGGTTGGGGATCAACGGCCAGGTGTAGCTCTCGTTGGTACCGAGATCTTCATGCACCAGCGGCGCACCTTCAGCCGCAGCAGCTTCAATGTCGACAACCACAGGCAACGGGTCATAGTCAACCGAAACAGCAGCAGTGCCGTCGGCCGCTGCGTAGCGCGAAGTGGCAAGCACTACGGCCACTGCGTCGCCCACATATTTGGCGACGCTGGTGGCTACCGGCAGGTGAGGGGGGTTGCGCATATCGTCGGTTACGGGCCAAGCGCACGGTAGGGCGCCTTCACCCCACAAGGGCGCGAGATCGGCCCCGGAAAGCACTTCGGTCACACCGTCGATTTCGAGCGCGGCGCTGCCGTCGACACCGAGAATCGTGGCGTGAGCTTCGGTGGAGCGCACAACCCCGACCCAAATCTCGCCGTGCAAACTCATGTCGTCAATGAATTGCGCTTCGCCAGTCAACAGCGCGGGGTCTTCACGCCGTAGCCGGGGCCTTCCCATGTGAGTGGTTACGGGGTCATCGGTCATCGTCATGATTCACTCCTGTTCTGATCCGGAGCCGGCTACGGCAAGGACAGCGTTCACAATGTTCTGGTAACCGGTGCAGCGGCACAGGTTCCCTTCGAGCCCGTGACGCACACCGTGATCGTCAAGGTCGGGGTATTCCTCGACTAGGGATATTGCGGCCATCACCATTCCGGGTGTGCAGTAACCGCATTGCAAAGCGTGATGTTCATGGAACGCCTGTTGCATCGGATGCATCGTGCCGTCGGAGTCGGCGACACCTTCAATGGTGGTGATGTCGGCCCCGGCAGCTTGTACTGCAAACATGGTGCAGGACTTTGCGGACTGACCGTTGATAAGCACGGTGCAAGCACCGCAACTGCTGGAATCGCAGCCGATGTTGGTGCCTGTTAGCCGTAGATCGTCGCGAAGCGCATGCACCAGCAGGGTGCGCGGCTCCACTTCGAGGTTTCGTTCGGTGCCGTTGACGGCCAAAGTTATTGACTCCATGCGTTTCCCCTGATCGTGGACCGTTGAGGCTGAAATGTTGCCGCGTCCAAGCGCACATGTCCAGCGGCCCTGTTACTTCTTTTGATAAAAACGCGCTCGGGGCTAGTCCGGCGGATCGTTGTCGTGTTGACGAAGGAAGCGCTCAAACTCAGCGGCGAGATCATCCGAGGTCGGAAGACTGGATTCTGCCTGTGTGTCATAGCGCTGTTCGAGGGCGCGCACGTATTGGACGATTTCGTCGTTTTCGGTCATGGCTTCGTTGACCTGCGACTCCCACTGGAGGGTTTCTTTGTCGAGCTTTGCCCAATGGGTTGGCAAGCCAGTCACTCGCTCGAAACGTTCGAGCAGAGCGCGAGATGCTTTGGGGTTGGGAGCGCCCGACACATAGTGAGGCACGCCCGCCCGCAGCGACACCGCTGGGATATCGGCGGCGTCGAGGCGTTGGTGGAGAGCTCCGACGATTCCGGTCGGACCCTGATACGAGGGTTGATCGAGGCGCAGCAGCTTGCCGAGTTCCGCGTCGGTGGTTGATCCGGTGATCGTCGGCGGGCGGGTGTGGGGGACCTCGGCAATCATCGCTCCGAGCGTGACCACAAGTTTCACATCGAGCCGTTCGACGACCTCCAACACCGCGTCGACGAAGGTTCGCCAACGCAGGTGGGGCTCCACACCCTCAATAAACACCAGGTCTCTTTCCCGGTTGTCGAGCGCCAAGCAATGCACGTCGTTGGCGGGCCATTCGACGATCCGCCGACCGTGCGGGCCGATCCGCAAGTTGGGTCTGCGTTCGTTGAAGTCGAAGAACTCATCCGCGTCGATGCTGGCTAGATGGGTGGCGTCTGGGCCTCGCATCGCCTCGACAGCACCAGTCGCGGCACCGCCGACATCAAACCAGCCGTCCCAAGCGGTGACCAGAATGGGTGAGCGAAGTAGCCGCGGCGGGTCGCGGTGCCAGAGGAGGTGCTCCATATGAGCTTCAGGATATGTGCTTCAGGACATGGAGCTGTTGACGGCGGAGATGATGGCCCGCAGCGACGCGCTGACGATCGACTCGTGCAGACCCACGCCCCACACCAGATTCCGAGCGCCGGTATCGATGGCCACGTAGGCGGCGGCTGTGGCGTCGGATCCGAGACCTAGGGTGTGCTCGGTGTAGTCCGCGATCTTGCCTTTGAACAGGCCAGCCGAACTGAGCGCGTGGACAAAAGCGTCAATTGGGCCGTTTCCTTCACCCGAAACCATGCGCTCTTCGCCGTCGACAATGAGTTTCGCTTCCAAAGTCGTGAGTCCACTGTCGATGGTGTCGCTTGTGGCCCGATGACCGACGATCTCGACCCGAGGGTTGGCGGGCTCCACGTAGTCGGCCATGAACCGGCGGTGAATCTCATAAGAGGTGATCTCCGTGCCGGTGTCTTCGGTGACCTGCTGGATCGTGTTGGAAAAGTCAACTTGTAGGCCCCGCGGCAAGTCAAGGCCGTACTCGTGCAACAGCACATAGGCGACTCCGCCCTTGCCTGACTGACTGTTGACTCGAACAACGGCCTCGTAGCTGCGACCTAGGTGGCGGGGATCAATCGGCAGGTAGGGGACATCCCAGGCGTCGTAGTCGCCCTTGAGCACCTCGCCGGGGCGCACATCGTAGATGTCTGCCATGCCTTTCTTGATGGCGTCTTGGTGACTTCCCGAAAATGCGGTGTAGACGAGGTCGCCCACGTAGGGGTGCCGTGGATCGATGGTCATACGGTTCGAGAACTCGTACACCCTGCGCATCTCGTCTATGTCGCTCATGTCGAGCATCGGGTCGACGCCCTGGGTGAACAGGTTCAGAGCGATTGTGACCAAGTCGACATTGCCGGTTCGTTCGCCGTTGCCAAACAAGGTGCCCTCGATTCGGTCGGCTCCGGCCATGAGGCCCATCTCCGCGGCGGCCACGGCTGTGCCTCGGTCGTTGTGAGGATGCAGCGACAACAGCACCGTGGACCGGTCTCGGATCATGTGGTCGAACTGCTCGATCATGTCGGCGTAGAGATTCGGAGTCGACATCTCCACCGTGGCGGGCAGATTGAGGATCAGCGGATTCTCTTCTGTTGGTTCGAAGACATCCATGACGGCTTCGCAAACCTCGACAGCGAAGTCCGGCTCGGTTCCGGTATAGCTCTCGGGGCTGTACTCCCAGCGAATCGATTCAGGATTGCGTGATCGCTCAAGTCCTTCCCGACATATCTTGGCACCGTTGACGGCGATGTCGACAATGCCCGCGCGGTCGGTTCCGAACACCACACGGCGTTGTGTGGTCGACGTCGAGTTGTAGAGATGCACGATCGTGGATGGGGCGCCTTCGATCGCCTCGAACGTGCGGTTGATGAGGTCGGCTCGGGCTTGAGTCAACACCTGAATGGTGACGTCATCGGGGATTTCGTCGCCTTCGATCAGCTCACGCACGAAGTCAAAGTCGGTCTGCGACGCGGCTGGGAACCCGACCTCGATCTCTTTGAAATCCATCGCCACCAACAGATCCCACATGCGCTTTTTGCGGGTGGAGTCCATCGGATCAACCAGGGCCTGGTTGCCGTCACGAAGGTCGACCGAGCACCACACCGGGGCCTTCTCAATGCGTCGAGTCGGCCAGGCGCGGTCAAGAAGCTCAACCGTGGGGAACGGGCGGTACTTCTCAAACGGCATCTTGGTCATGTTCGTCTCCATCGTGGGTCGGGTGGTTGGCGGGTTGGGGTTCGGTCCTGGTAGTTCGTGCCCGAAAAGCACGAAACCCCCCGGCACGAGGCACGAGGGGTTCGGCGAGCGCCGGTATGTGGCGCTCGCCTACATGAGAAGAAGCAGGGTGGTGGTGCAATTCACGCCTTCAATGAAACCAGATTCCCCCACCAATTGCAACCCTCCGCAGCGGCTGAGGGCCCTAGGGTGGGCTTTGGTGTGGCTGTGCTCCTACGCGCCGACGACAACAAGACCCACGGATCGAGCGGCTTGGGCTTGGCGTTGGTCGAACGTGAGGAACGTGGTTGTATCGCCGGTTCGTTTTGCTGCTGCCACGTGCAGCGCGTCGAGCGAGCGACACAAGGTCTGCTCGGCAATAAGGGCGGCGGCGTTGCAGGTGGTGGCGTCGATGCTGACGAGCGCGAAGGCGTTGAGGTCGGCCTGAACTTGTTGGCGGGCGCCGAGAAGCGCGTCTTTGTCGAGAAGCCGTGCGAGGTTGCGCCGCAGTTCTATTTCGGTGAGACGGCAGGTCACCAGCGTTGGATCCGCCGCTATGAATTGTTCGGCCACATCGGAGTCGTGTTCGGAGACATAGCGCTTCAGCAGTGCGCTGGTATCGACGTATAGCGTCATCCGCGGTCCTCGTCGAGCACTTCGGTCGTGCTTCGCGGTGCTGTGTAACGTACCGCTGATGTCAGATGCGTTCTCGACGGGGGAGTGATCCAGCCTTCGGCAAACTCCACGGTCGAGCATTGACGATCCGCCAAGGCCGACGAGTTGAGCAACGGGCTTTCCTCGGTCTGTGACCACTATGTTCTCCCCTTTGGCGGCCTTACCTACGTACTCCGAGAGGTGTGCTTTGAGTTCTCGTATCCCTACGTTCATGTAGTCACTTTAAGGTCTTGATGTAACCACTTCAACCGGTGACCATCCCTGAGTTTGTTGGGCCGCGATATAGACGGGCCCTAGGGTGGGTTCGCTATGACTCGGCCAGTGAAGATTGAAGAGATCTCAGTTGCTCTTGGTCTGGGTGATCACGAGTTGGTGTCGCTCGTTGGGGGAGGAGGCAAGACGACGGTGTTGTTCGCTCTTGGCTCACAGCTCGCGGGAACGGTTGTGCTGACGACCACAACGAAGATGGGGCGTGACCGAACCGGTGGACATGAGCCGCTCTTGGCACCCAGCGATGAAACGCTGCTGGGCGGATTGGCAGATCGGCGGGTGGCGTTGGCATGGCGGGCCGTCTCAGACCACAAGGCTCTCGGTGTGCGACCTCAGGTCTGTGACCGATGGTTCGGCTTGGCCGACCATGTGGTGGTCGAGGCCGATGGTTCTCGGCGGATGCCTTTCAAAGCCCCTCTCGACTATGAGCCCGTCGTACCGTCGCAAACCACGACTCTGGTCGCTTGTGTGGGTGCCGCGGCGCTTGGCGGGGTGATTTCTGAGCAGTGCCAGCGCCCCGAGCGTGTTGCCGCTGTCGCTGGGTGCTCACCGGTTGATTTGTTGACCCCGCAGCGCTTGGCTGCGGTGCTTGTGAGCGATCAAGGATCTCGCAAGGACTGCCCGCCGTCCGCCCGCTTCGCGGTCGTCATCAACCAATTCCGACCTACGCATATGAGCTTTGTCGACGAACTAGTCGAACTCGTCGGCGATGCCACGACTTTGGTGTGCATCGCGCCCTTCTTCCAGAAAGGCGTCCCGAAGGGGCCGTAGACCGTTAGTTGAGTTAAATGCAGAGGCGCCTTTCGGCGATGGCGAACGACCGCGAGACAGAAAACGCCAAATCAACGAAAGGAGTCGAGTCATTGAAGTCCAGTACACCTAGTCCCGATGTGTTGACCCACCCATTGGGAGCGTACAGCCACCACTCGGTATCAACTTCGTCTGCAGATCGTCAAGACCTGGAGCAGTTCATCGCCGGAGGCGAGGTCGACACGTGGCTTCGATCGCGACCTGTGGTTTGACTACGGACGTTGGATAACTGTGCCATTACTTACGCCTCAATTGACGAATCGGCTGAAGAGTCCTCCGTCGTGCTCAACGATGTCGTCGGGGGTCATCCACGGTTGGTCGTTTGCATATCTGGCAGGTTCGCTTGGACGCTTGGTAGGCGGGAGACTGTCATAGCCCGTTAGTAACGTGGGTTATTGTGAGTGATCGATTATTGCAATCTTGCAATCTATTGACGGGGGTCGCCCGCGTGGGGTGCGGCGCGAAGTACCGTCGGAGGTGATGATGCGCTTGCCTGGACTTGTCGCTGCGTGCCCGTATCGGCGTGTGAACTCGAGCGACGGAGTGCCGCAGGGTGAATTGAATGAGTCTCTGCTGATATGTGGGGCGGCTTCAGATGGTCTCGATCTGTTGCCGGATCGCAGCATTCGCACCGTGGTCACTTCTCCGCCGTATTGGTCGCTGCGCGACTACGAAATGAAGGACCAAATCGGCCGCGACGATGCGCTGGTGGACTACATCAAAAGCATCGTGGTGACTTTTGACAAACTGCGCCGCGTGCTCAGCGATGACGGCACCGTGTGGCTCAACGTGGGTGACAGTTACACATCGGGTAACCGCCGCTATCGAGCGCCTGACCGGAAGAACCGGGCGCGGGCAATGAGCGTGCGCCCGGCGACCCCGGAGGGTCTGAAGCCCAAGGACCTGATCGGGGTTCCATGGCGCCTGGCATTCGCGTTGCAAGACGCAGGGTGGTGGGTACGTTCTGAGGTCATCTGGAACAAACCCAACGCGCATCCCGAGTCGGTGCGCGATCGTCCGACCAAGGCTCATGAGACGGTTTTCTTGCTTTCCAAGAGCGAAAACTATTACTACGACACGGACGCCGTTCGGGGACCGAATGGGCGCAGGCTACGCACGGTATGGGATGTCAATACCGAGCCTCGTCGCCGCAGCGATAGCGGAGTCGATGATCACCCTGCGGTGATGCCTATGACGCTGGCCAATCAGTGCGTGAGCATCACCAGCGAGCCCGGCGACGTCGTGCTTGATCCCTACGCCGGATCAGGCACGACGCTACTAGCGGCAAGAAAGCTCAATCGCCGCTGGGTTGGTATCGAACTCAACCCGTCGTTCGTCGATCTCATAGAATATCGCTTGGCGTTGTGAGTGATCGCGAGGCCGTCAAACGGCGAATCGATGAGCTATCGCCAATGGGCGTGCGGTTCGTTGCGCGCATGGTCGACTCAATGGCCAACCCACCGCAGCCGCAACTCGCGTCGCAACCCACATGGATCACTGCGGAAGCCGATTGGATTGAGTACTTCGGCTTGGTGGTCTCGGCTCACCACGGTCACACGGTCGAACCGTTGGGGTTGTTGAGCTTTGAAACCGGGTTTCGCAGCGCGTGTGAAGCTGTCGGCTGGCGGGTTGATCCGCCGGGACCAGCGACGCAGCGCTTTGTTGACCTCACAGTCCGCACTTCTAACGGGCCATCAAGGAAGCTGTCGCTGAAATCGACCGCGGCGCGGAACCTGTCGAAAACCTCCGTCCACATCTCGAAACTCACCGAAGCGGCATGGATCCAGGACGTTAGGTCTGCGCGCGATCGCAAAACAGAGACGCTGAAGCTGTTCAACGACTACTGCCAGGCTGTTGATGCGATCGTGATGCTGAGGGCGTTTCGCTCCGGCCCGAATGCCATCCCCCATCGCTATCAACTCCTCGAGATTTCGAGCGCGATCTTCGCTTCGCTCGCGGATGCCAAGGTGTCGGCGTTCAAGGCCGACGGCCCTACTATCGATTGTGCGTATGGTGGACACGATGTGGCGGCTCGTGTGTCTCTCGACAGATCCGACGCCAAGATCACTGTGAAGCAGATACTGCTTGCAGCCTGCGACGTACACGCTGAGTGGGAACTCACCTGATCGGAGCGATCAACTTTCGGTCTGTTTCAGGGCGCTACGGCGCGGCGGCTATCAGAGTCCAATCGAGGACTTTGGTACCGTCGCTCCCAGTAATGGGCAAACCGGCGGTGTCGGGGCGCTGAGCGAAGCCTTCGACCTGCACCGCAAAGGCGCGGCCTCCTCGGGCGGGTTTCACGTCGAGCAGCGTGTGGCGAAATGACAACAGGTCGCCTTCGAATGCCGGGCCGGTGTGGTCACATTGGTGCCAGCCGACAACGGTGGCCATCCCCGCCAACACCCGCGACAACGACGCTTGGGCGAGTCCCACGGTATGCCCGCCATAAACGAGTCGCTCCGGATACGGCGACTGTTCGGCGTCACGATGAATCATTGCCAGGTTGTGGGTCAGGCGCACTAGTGAGGTGGCTCCATCAATCACGTCTCGGGTGGGATCGCTGATCGTCTCTCCGACGCTCCACTCGGTGGGTGGTCCCAAGGCCGCGAAGTTCCACTCCGGCACCAACTCGACGTAGGACCCGAGGTTGAGATCGCTGCTTGTGCCCAAGTCGTCGTTGTGCTGTGGCACGGCATCGTCGTCGAGTTGGGGGAGCATCGGGCAGCGTTGATAGACCACTGCGGGTTCGCCGTTGGCGTAGGTGACAACATCGATGAGCACCTTGCCACGCCGTACACGGCCTGATTGGTGCGAACCGTCGGCCAGGCCGGCAACGGTTACCGCCGTCTCTATTGAGTCGCCGATCATCACCGGGCGCAGCAGGCGCACGTCGCGGTAAAACAGGTTTGCTATGGCCCGACGGCTGACCGTGGTGCTCTGGCCGATAGAGAACTGCATCACCAAACCCGGACTGGCGAGTCGACCCTCTGTGGAGGTGACGGCACGGCTCACCTGGCCGTCCAGCACCATCGCCAAACGTTCGCCGACCAGCGACTGGTAAAGCGCGGCGATACCTTCGTCGATAGTTACCGGCGGTTGGCGCGGCAACTCCTGACCGACAACGAGTTGGTCATAATGCGGGCCGTCAAGAGGAATCACAGATTGGCTATTTCGTTTTCGATTCGGGCTTCGATATGAGCTCGGGCACCCTGCATAAGGCTGGGAATATGGGCTGAGGGCCAAAGCCCATCGTATGGCTTGTATTGCTTCAGGACCGTTTTGGCAATGGTGTTCTTGTGCACCTCGGTGGGTCCATCGGCAATGCCCATAACGGGCACCGACATCCACATGTTTGCCAGCGGCATCTCGTCGGTCACTCCAAGCGAACCGTGGGAGTGCAGGGCTCGGTAGACCACATCCATCAACACTTTGGGTGTCGCAACTTTGACCCCGGCGATGTGTTGACGGATCTTGGCGTAGTCGCCCTCCTTGTCGATCATCCAGGCGGTGTGCAAGACCTGAAGCCGGAATTGTTGGATCTGGATCCAAGAGTCCGCAACCCAATGCTGAATCGACTGTTTCTCCGCGATCAGTGAGCCTTTCGTCTCCCGGGAAAGCACCCGTTCGCACATCATGTCGAGCGCTCGCTGCGCCATACCGACCGAACGCATGCCGTGGTGGACCCGTCCACCGCCGAGCCGGGTCTGGGCGATCTTGAAACCGCTGCCCTCGTCGCCGAGCAGGTTCTCGGCGGGCACCCGCACGTCGTTGAAGCGCAGGTAGGCGTGACCAGCGCTGTCAGCCGATGCGCCGCCGCCGACATGGCTGTTGCGAACCAGTTCAAGTCCTTCGGCTCCGTGAGGAACGAGCATCATCGACGAACCCTTGTACACGGGCACGTCGGGGTTGGTGATCACCATGGCGATGAGGAAGTCGGCGAACTTGTAGTTCGAGGCGAACCACTTCTCGCCGTTGATGACCCACTCGTCGCCGTCTCTGCGGGCACTGCAGGTGAAGTAGCCGGGGTCGGACCCGGCTTGAGGTTCGGTCATCGCATATGTGGTGGAGATCTCGCTTCGCAACAGCGGTTCGAGGTAGCGGCGCTTCTGTTCGTCTGTCCCGTAGTGGGCGAGAACCTCAGCGTTGCCCGAATCGGGTGCTTGGCAGCCGAACACTGAAGGCGCCCAAGTCGAACGACCAAGGATCTCGTTCATCAGCGCCAGCTTCACTTGCCCATAGCCGCGCCCGCCGAGATCCGGACCGATATGGCAGGCCCACAGTTCTTGTTCCTGCACCTGCTTCTGCAGTGGTCGAACCAGAGCCTGGGCGGTTTCGTTTTTCTTGTCGTACGGCGATGCTTCACCGCGGAAATAGAGGTCGAGCGGTTCGACTTCTGACTTGACGAACTCTTCAATCCAGTCGAGTTTTTCTTGAAACTCGGGTTCAACTTCGAAGTCGATGGCCAATTTGTGGACCTCCTGGGTTGGCCGCGTCGTCGGCGCTCTCCTCAGCAGCGGACATTACCGCGGGTTCGGGTTGCAAGCCTTTTCCAGCCGGGTCGATTCAGCTGGGTTCAGTTGATGAAGCGTGTTCGGTAACGTTCAAAGGATCGCGTCATGTCGGCGCTGTTGAGGCCGAAGTCGGCTGGTTGGTATTTGTGTGCGCCTGCGGCGTCCTCTCGTACTTCTTTGGCGACGATGCTGGTAGAAGCTTGGCTTGCCGCGGCGTCTATTCCGAGGCTCGCGCAGATAGTGCCGACAGCTGTCGGGGTGTCGGCCACTAGGTCTTTGAACGCCACATGGATGGTGCGCTCGGCGGGCAGGACTTTCTGATCCACATGGTCCACTAGAGCGTTGAGGCTGCGCTGGTAGAGGTCTTGGTGGTAGTGGCCGATGGCCACTGCGTCGACCGAGTTGCTGAAGGCGGAACGCAACGTTGCCACCAAGCTCGACACCGAAGCGAGAAACTCCGCCGGCTCGCGGTGGGTGACAATGAACGAGGCGTCGGGGTATGTGGCAACCAGGGTTGGCACAGCCTGGAGGTGTACCGGCGACTTCAGCACCCAACGGGCTGATGGCATGCGCTGTTGCAAGACGCGCAGGATCCGACGATGCATCGCATATGCGGGGGCCATATCACACGCCTGCAACCATTCAACGTATGCAGGCACGTTGTAGCGGCTGATGAACTCTTCTGAGCGTGCCGCGAACGACATGGCCGACAGACACTCCTTGGGCATTTGTGCGGAGTAGGTGTGAATCGAACGGAGCCCAGTCGCGACTGCTTGAGGGAACTCCAATTCGTCGGCGGTCTCGAGGATTCTCGGGTCGTGGTCGTAGGTCTCTGGGTCTGGTGGCGGCAGTGGACGGGTGAACTCCCATCCCCGTGCCACTCGATGGCCCGCCACGGCCCCGAGATGTCGGTGCAGCACGGTGGTTCCGCTGCGGGGCGGGCCGATGACGAAGATCGGTTCGACGATGGCCTCGTCGTTCAGCTCGAGATGAGCGGCTTCGTAGGCTTCCAGCTCGAGCCGGACATCAAGCAAGCGTCTGAGGTGTCGCTGCGTGGCCCAGCGACCCAGCGGAGTGAGTTGGGCCGTCGTTTCGAGAGCCTCGCAGAAGATACTGAGCGGTTCAGCGAAGTCGTCGTCTGTGAATCGGCTGGAACTTTGGGAACGCTCAAGCGCATCTTCGATCAGCGCGGCAGCGTTGAACTGTCCAGGGATCGGGCGGAACTCGGGGCGTTCGCCGCGGTTGGCTTCGGCAACCCACGATGCTTGTGGATCCACCGACCATGCCATGGGCGTTACGATACGCGGCGTGACTCACACTGGCGCCTTCGATTCGGCTGGCGATTTTGATCTGGCGGGCCGGGTAATCGTGATCACTGGGGGAACCAAGGGAATCGGGATCGGCCTTGCGCGTCACCTAGGACGCGGCGGTGCCAGCGTGGTGGTGACTGGACGCAAACAAACCGGTGTCGCTGCGGCCAGCGCCGAGTTGGCGGGCTTGAACATCGATCATCTGGCTCGGTCTGTTAATGCTGCCGATCCCACTGCCACCGCCAACTTGGTCGCGGATGTGGTTGAGCGCTGGGGACGAGTTGATGGGTTGGTCGCCAACGCTCAGAGCTTTCGCCCAGTTACGCCGCTGATTGATGTGAGCGAATCGGATATGGACCTGTTGTATGACACCGGACCCAAAGGGACCCTTTGGGCGATGCAGGCTGTTTACCCGCACATGCGCGACGCGGGATTTGGTCGGATCCCTCAGCTTCGGAAACGCCAGCGAAGGTGGGCTTGCCGGGCGTCGACCTCGGTGTGGCGTTGGGCTGGGGTGAAGGTGGGTGTGTCGGCGGGAAGAAACGAGCGGACCTCGCTGAGGGCGACGACTGTGGTGACTGGTTCGGGCCGGGCTTCGCTGTGCGGCCAAAACCAGCGCAAAGTACAGAGGCCATTGCGTCGCCCGGCGATATCGAGCCAGTTGTGCACACCTGGGTCGGTGGTGCTCAGCACAAAACGCACCCGTCCATCGGCGGAAATTTCAACCTGGCGGTGGTTGCGACTGCTGATGTGGGCGTAGGGGTCGACCGGCTCAAAGTTGTGCATGGTGTAGAGATGTGTCGACCAGTAGCGGGCGTCGGGTTGCTCGCAGTCGATCACCAGTGCCTCGTCGGGCGCGAGATCCCAGAAACAGAACTCGTAGCGGGCGTCGGCAAGGCCCTTTTGTAGCTTGACGGTGTTGTCGGTGAAGGAGTTGTCGATTCGCTTGGCCCGGTTCTCGGCGAGGTAGTCGTTCCAGTAGCTGATCGATTCTTCGATCTCGTTGAGCGTCTCGTTGAGCCGTGTCTCGAAGGTGGTGGCGGTGAGCGATACGGGGGTCTCGGGGTCAAGGCACTCGATAGTGAAGGTCGCTGGTTCAAGCGGGCGCCAGTCGTAGTAGTACTCACGGATGGAGACCATCACCGCACTGTCGGGCAGTTCTATGGCGCCTTCGCTGTCGCCCCCCAGTAGCAACTCGAAGTCGTCGCCTTCGTTGATTCCGTGATCGGTGGCGGTGAGCTGCGCCACGGTGCCCCACACGGGCCGGTGCATGAAACCGGCACGGATTGCCAGCAGGAACTCCTCGCAAGAATTCATGCGACCGACTATCCGGTAGCGCTGGGTGGGGTCGATGCGGGCGTGGCGGTAAGTGTTGTCGTTGTTGGGTCCGCCCCATTGGCTGACGAGATCGTTGTGACGATGAAAGAAGGGGCGTGTTGGATCGGCGTGCAGTGTTTCCCAGGCAAGCCAGAGCGTGAGTTGATCCGCTAGGTGTTCAAAACCCTCAAGTAGCCCTTGGGGGTCAACAGCAAAAGGAGCTTTGGTGAGCCGTTCACCCATAGCTTTCAAGCGTTCGCATGCCGCGTGCCAAGCGCTGAGCGGGTCGCTCATGTTGGTCTTCTACTAGCGGAGCGGATGTTGCACTGAAGACAGATGCCGCTGACGTTGGAAGCTTCGTCGGAGGCGAGCCAGGCGACCGTGGCTGCCACCTCTTCGACTTCGCTGAGTCGGGCCAGGTTCAGGTCCGCGGTGTGCGCTTCGATACCGCCGGGTTGACCTTGGAGGTAGGCCAGCAGCGGTTCTGTGGCTGTAGGCCCGGGGGTGAGTGAGTTGGCGCGGATACCAAGGTGCCCGTATTCGGTGGCGACGGTTTCCATTAGCGAGACAACGCCTGCTTTGGCTGCCGCGTATCCACCGAGTCGGTACTGCCCGCCGATTCCCGCGCCAGACGAGATCGACACGATGCTGCCGCTGCTTTGGCGCACCATGTGGCCTAGCGCTGCACGGGTTGCAAAAAAGGCGCTGTCGAGCGTGAGTAGTTGCTGAAACCGCCAGTCGTCATCGCTGAGATCTCCGATCAGTCCGGTTCGGGAGACGCCGACGTTGTTGTAGAGCACATCGATACGGCCGTGTTGCGCGGCGGCTTCGTTCACCCAGTGTGTTGCGAACGCGGAATTGGACATGTTGCCCGCGAGTCCACCGCCACCGGTCTCGGCCATGATTGCGTCGAGAGCTGTGGGGTTGAGGTCGTTGAGCCACAGAGTCGCGCCCTGCGCGGCGAATCGTTTGGCAACGGCTGCGCCGATTCCGGCGCCTGCGCCGGTGATCAGCGAGACCTTGCCCTCGAGCAGCCCGCTCATGTTGGCACCGATCCGTTGTCGCAAACTTCGTGTCGTGAGTGTCTGCGGGTTGGATTCGGTTGGAGTTGCGAGTCTGGCATGAGGGTCTCTGTCAGCGGGTGGGGGGACGGGTGGACAGTACGCGTGGTTCGCCGTCGGTAACGGCGATCACGTCACGATGATCGTCTTGGCTGACACTCAGCACCATTCCGGCTTCAAGAACTTCGCCGTGTCCGTGACCTGGATCGAGTACCGGGTGCTCGAATCCCATACCGAGTCCGCGCACCAACCAAGGCCCGGTGGCCGCGTTGGCGAGGTCGGTGTGGTTAGCCCACCCGCGACATGCGTCGACTAGCGCCGGTCGTCGTCGGCGTTGTCCGTTGCTGAAGATACCCCCCACTCCTCCCTCGTAGCCGTCGAGCAGAACGCCCAGGTCAATGACCGTTTCGTTGCCGTGATGCAGTACGGTCGGCGCAGATGCGGGAACGGTGGTACCCGCCTTCGCCATTGCCGCGATGGCTGTCCCTACTGGGTTGCTGGGCGCTTTGAGAGCTGCTTCTACGCCGGACCAAACCACCGCGCAGGCAGCGGTCACGCGGTCGATCTCTTCGTCGGACTTGACTCGGCGCGCCGTAGCCATCAGATCATCGGCTGGCACGATGCCTGCGCGCGGCGCGATCCGCGCCACGGCTCGCTCGAACGATGGTGAGACTTCGTCGACTCCGATAAGAGCGGATTCGGCAAAACCAACGATGGCTGCTAGGTGGCCAGCCATGATTTGTGGGTTCCAGGTGAGGGGATAGAGGTCTTCTTTGGTCATCGTTTCTGGAAGTCCGGCGTCTGAGGTGGACAACACATGGGTTCGGCGGGTTTCGGCGATGACCACGCAACCAGCGCCGAACGGGCGGGTGCCCGCGGTCCACAACCCCTTCATACCGCTGGCGTAGTAGGTGT
>JAKZTU010000124.1:0-7518 GCA_047516945.1 Acidimicrobiales bacterium | reverse complement strand
GTCCTTTAGCGGATGCTTGCAAGCGGCGACTGAGCCGCTGCGGATAGTCAACTAGCACCTGTTCGAGCCAGGTTCCCAGAATTGTTAAATCCTCGGCGTTCAGTTGGTCAAACGGCGTGTCTGCCATTTTGGCGATAGCAGACGGCAACAACTCGGGTAACACCGAATCTGCTGAGTCTTCAACGACCGACTGGTTGTCGAGGATCTCCGGCTCCTGCACCGAAACGTTGCGTCCGCTGGCGAGGCTGAGCCCGTTGTCCGGCGCCGAGCGCATGGCGACGGTTCCCGAAGAACGCACTGTCGCAAGCTGTGGGCTATTGAGTCCCCGTGAAACGACCAGACTCTGGTCGTCGAACACCTCAGCGAACACTGAGTCGAAAGCAGCCAGATCCCTGCGATCATGCACCAAGCAGGTCTTGGCAACCCAGTAGAGCGAAGATTTGTCGGTTGGTTGGCACCGAAAAAAGGCTTCGCTGAATCTCTCAATTGAGGCCATGCCTACACCGACGCCGTTGACGCGCAGCCGGTTGGCCAAAGATGTCGCGAAGACAGCGATATCAACGGATCGAAATAGGATCGGATCGTTCAACAGATCTCACTCCCCGATAGCCAAAGACCCACCAAGGATCGCCTCGTTGACTCTTTGCATGTCATCGGGAGTTTTGACAATCGCTCCCATGGTGCTGCGAGCGTCTGTGATATCGAGACTAGTGACGCCTAGGGCGTGGAGGGCACCCACCCAGTCGATCGCCTCTGCTACTCCTGGGCGTTTATCGAGATCCAGTTCACGGGTCTGTATCACGAAGGCGGTAGCCGCGCTCACGAGAGGCTTAGCCGCCTCGACAACGTTGCGGCGCACGATCTCAGCAGCGCGCTCGCCAGAGGGAAAGTCGATCCAGTGGTAAAGGCAGCGCCGTTTGAGCGCGTCATGAAGTTCACGACTGCGATTAGAAGTCAGGATCACTATCGGATCGATCTTTGCGGAGTATGTGCCAAGTTCGGGTATAGAGATCGACCGCTCCCCTAGAAACTCAAACAGTAGAGCCTCGAACTCATCGTCAGCCCTATCGATTTCGTCTATTAGCAGCACCGCGGGTGCCGATCCCGAATGTCGCAACGACGCGAGCAGCGGGCGATCAAGCAGGAAATCGTCGGTGAACAGATCGGTGGCGGCGATACTGGCGTTCGACGCTTCGGCCAGCCGAATCTCCAGCAACTGTCGAGAGTAGTTCCACTCGTACAGTGCCTCGGTTGCGGTGATCCCCTCGTAGCACTGCAAACGGATAAGGGGTCCGCCAACAGCTGTCGCCATCGCTTTGGCAGCTGTGGTTTTGCCCACCCCCGGCTCGCCTTCCAGTATCAGCGGTTGGCGTATTGACTGTGCCAGAAACAGAGCGATTGACAGCCCTTCGTCTACCAGATAGTCAGCGCTGTCGAGAGCAGCGACAAACGAATCGCGGCCTTCAATGATCGTCATGTCAGCGCGATGAAAGTCATATCAACGACTCGGCAGCAAGCAGTTGCTGATAGTCGTCCCAGGTATCGACATCTCTGGGGATCGGTTCATCAAATGAAACCTCCAGGACTTGGTGACGACCCGATTCGAGCATTTTCCAGACTGCCTTGTCACCTTGCAACCCGCTCAGTTCGCCAAAGAGCGCACGGGAAAACCAAAAGGGATGACCGCGACCGTCGGTGTAGCGACACACCGCCAGCGGGACATCGGCGCTTTTGGCGACAAGACAGTCAATTATTTTGGGAGTTACCCCTGGTTGGTCGCCCAGACACAACACTATCCCGCAGGCCCGCTCGTCGACCGAGTCGAGAGCCGCCACAATCGAGGAGGAACAGCCAGTCGTGAAAGCAACATTTTCTACGACCGTGCAGTGGTTGAAATCGACGGCGCCGCGCACTTCTGGAGCGGCACCACCGATAGCCACCACCACCTGTTGACAAGACGATTCAACCGCTGCGTCGACTGCCGCTTGTAACAGTGGCCGACCGCGGTATTCAAGGAGTTGTTTCGGTTGCCCTAGGCGTCGAGAAGAACCAGCGCCGAGAACCAACCCGGTGACAAATGGATCGCCGCTGTCGGTGGATGATCTCACGAACCAACCTGGGCCTCTTCAAGGAAGCGGCGACGACAACCAGGATTACAGAACCAATAGTCGACTCCGTCCAGGGCAACATGAGCTGTATCTGCTCCTACCATCACAGTCATTCCACAGACGGGATCAACAGCGGACTCAGGAGCCTTGGGGGACTCAACCGGGGGCGGCGCCAAGCCATCGATTCGTACCGAGCGCACCAGATCAGCTAGGACCGACAGGGCGATCTCTTCGGCGGTCCTCGCCCCGATGTCCAACCCAACCGGAGTTCTGATCGCCGCTTGATCTTCTTTGGAGAGATCAAGTTCAGAGAGCACAGCTTTACCTCGGGTGGAGCTGGCGACCAAGCCAATGAAACCCACTTTGGCTTCGAGAGCAGCTTGGATGGCTTCGACCTCGTTTCGCCCGTGGCTGGAGATCAGAACAGCAATGTGTCCTTTGACATTGGGCACTTCGGCACTGCGCTGAACTCCGAATCCAAGGCTTTCTGCAAACAACTCAAGAGCATGGGCGATAGGGCTGTTCCCCACAATGGCGAGGCCTGGTGCGGGAAGTCTTGGTTCGAGAAATATCTCGAGCGCTCCACCTGAAAGGCAGGGGTTGACCACTGTCAAGGAGCCGTCACTTTCGGGAAAGTCATCAGCTCCCTCCGGCAGGATGCGCAGCAGCAGTGAAGCACCTGACTCAAGTAGGGGCACGGCGGCGAGCCGGACCGATCCTTCGGCGCATTGCCCACCTACGAACCCCTCGATTGAACCGTCGGCGAAGACGATTGCTGAGTCGCCGGGCCTAGCCGAAGTCGGACATTGCGCTCGTACCACGGTTGCGGAAACAAATGGCGTGCCCGCGTTGATCAACTCCGCAGAGCGAGTCGCGCGGCTGACTGGCGTGCGCATTGGAGATCAGATCGGGGGCGTATGGTTGCCCTGCATGGTCTCCCACACTCGTGAGGGTGTCAGCGGCATGTCTGCGTGGCGAATGCCGTACGGTTTCAAAGCGTCAACGATCGCGTTCACTATCGCGGGCGGCGAACCGACCGTGGCGGATTCGCCGATGCCTTTGGCACCGATGGGATGATGCGGCGATGGAGTCACCGTGTGTCCGGTTTCCCAGTCGGGCGTCTCCAGAGCGGTGGGGATGAGGTAGTCCATCAGAGAACTCGACGTGCAGTTGCCGTCTTCGTCGAAGGCGATTATCTGCATCAGGGCCATCCCCACGCCGTCGGCGAGACCTCCATGAACCTGACCCTCGATAATCATCGGGTTGATTTGAGTGCCGCAGTCATCGACCGCGATAAAGCGGCGGACCTTCACCACCGCAGTGCCGGGGTCAATATCTACTACACAGATATACGCGCCGAAGGGGTAGGTCAGGTTCTCGGGGTTGTAACAGATCTGCGCTTCGAGTCCGCCCTCGATGCCGTCTGGTAGGTCGCCCGCGCCATGAGCTCTCATCGCTATTTCCTGGATGGTCACAGACTTGGACGGGTCACCCTTGACTGAGAAGGAGCCCTTGTTCCAATCCAGGTCAGCGACGGAAACCTCAAGCATTCCCGAGGCGATGATCTGGGCCTTGTCGCGCACCTTGCGGGTGACCAACGCGGCGGCTGCTCCCGACACCGGAGTAGAGCGGCTCCCGTAGGTGCCGAGCCCGAAGGGGGTGTTGTCGGTGTCTCCGTGGACGACTTCGATGTCTTCGGGGGGGATACCGATTTCCTCGGCCACGATCTGGGCGAAGGTGGTCTCGTGGCCTTGTCCCTGAGTCTTGACCGATAGACGAACGACGGCTTTGCCGGTTGGATGAATTCGGAGTTCGCAGCCGTCAGCCATGCCGAGACCCAAAATATCCATGTCCTTGCGGGGGCCGGCACCGACGGCTTCGGTGAAGAACGCCACGCCGATCCCCATCAACTCACCTTGAGCGCGTCGCTCAGCTTGTTCGCGACGGAGTTCGGCGTATCCGGCCATGTCCATGGCTTTGCGCATGGCCGGCTCGTAGTTGCCAGAGTCGTATACCCACCCGGTCTTTGTTTCGTATGGGAACTGTTCGGGTTTGATGAAGTTCTTCAGGCGCAGTTCGGCCGGGTCCATATCGAGTTCGTAGGCCAAACAGTCCACGATTCGCTCGACGAGGTAAACCGCTTCAGTGATACGGAACGAACACGCATAGGCGACACCGCCGGGTGCCTTGTTGGTGTATACGGCGGTCATCTTGGCGTGCGCCGCTTCAAGGTCGTAGCTGCCTGTGAAGACTCCGAAGAAACCCGCAGGATATTTGACCGGTGCGGCTACACCGTTGAAAGCGCCGTGGTCGGCTAGCACGTTGGTGCGTATCGCCAGGATCCGGCCTTCTTTGGTGGCCGCGATATCGGCCTTCATTACATAGTCGCGAGCGAAACCTGTGCTGACCAGATTCTCGGTGCGGTCTTCCATCCACTTCACGGGCTTGCCGATAACCAGCGAGGCGACGATGGCGCACACGTAGCCGGGATAAATTGGCACCTTGTTGCCGAAACCGCCACCAATGTCTGGAGCGATGACGCGAATTTTGTGTTCGGGAAGGCCCGCGACAAGCGCGTAGACGGTGCGATGAGCGTGAGGGGCCTGAGTTGTACACCACAACGTGAGCTGGCCCGACACACGTTCTACATTCGCCACGCAGCCACAAGTCTCCATGGGTGCCGGGTGAACTCGCGGATAGACGATCTCTTCGCTCACCACCACATCAGCGCGCTCGAACACTTCGTTGGTTGCCGCTTCGTCGCCGGTTTCCCAGTCGAAGATGTGATTGTCGGTCTTGTTTTCGAGGTCGTCACGGATGATTGGCGAGTCCTCGTCGAGTGCGGTGCGCACGTCGACTAATGGTTCAAGCCAGTCATAATCCACTTCGATCAACTCAAGCGCGTCGCGGGCGCAGTAGCGGTCCGTTGCCACTACGAACGCCACTTCTTGGTGCTGGAACCGAACCTTGTCGGTTGCCAGCACTGCCTGAACATCGTTTGACAGGGTAGGCATCCAGGCAAGGCCCTGGGCAGCTAGGTCTTCACCGGTGATGACGGCAACGACATTGGGGTGGGCCTCCGCCGCCGACTTGTCGATGCTGACGATGCGGGCGTGCGCCACCGGCGATCTCAGGATTGCCATGTGCAGCATGCCGGGCAGGGAAATGTCGTCGACGAATTGGCCCATGCCTCTGATCAGCCTCGGGTCCTCTTTACGCAGGAGCCGCCCGAATCCGATCGGTCGTTCCTCTTGCGCTTCTTCTTGTTCGGCTTCTGTTTCGGTGGTTGTCATGATGCACTCCCGAGCGAAACGCTGGTTTCGTGGTTGGCGGCCCACTGGATGGAGCGGACGATGGTTGAATATCCAGTGCATCGACATATCTGCCCAGAGATCGCCTCTCGGATTACGTCTTCACTGGGGTTGGGGTTGGCGTTGAGCAGAGCACGGGCTGTCAGCATCATGCCAGGGGTGCAGAATCCGCATTGCAGGCCATGGCACTGCATGAATCCTTCTTGCACCGGATCAAGCACGCCGTCGACTTCCAATCCTTCGACGGTAGTGACATCGTGCCCGCCCGCCATTGCCGCGAGCTGAGTACACGACTTCACCGGCTCGCCGTCGATCAGAACGACGCATGTACCGCAGTTGCTGGTGTCGCATCCCCAGTGCGTGCCAGTGAGGCCCAGTTGGTCTCGGATGAAGTGTACGAGCAGGTGGCGGGGCTCGATTTCCTGGCTCACCTCGGCGCCGTTCACTGTCATGTTCACCTGCATGTCAGGCCTCCTGTCCTTGGGCTCGGGCTACCGCAGTTCGCAGCGCCCGTCGGGTAAGTTCTGCGGCTAGATGGGTCTTGTAGGCGGCGGTTCCGCGCCCGTCGGTTTCGGGGGAGCAGTTGCTCGCGGCGATCTCGCCAACCCGCTGGTACAACTCTTCGCTTGGAGCCGCGCCTTGCAGGGTCTCGGCGACCGGTTGAATTGAAGTGGTGTTGGGACCAACGGCGGCGAGCCCGACTCGTCCGTCAATGATCATGCCGGCGTCCATCCAGACGGCCGCGCCTGCCGACACGACTGCCCAGTCCCCCGCCCGACGCTCCACCTTCTGATACGCGCTGCCCCCTCCCGCCCGCAGTGGAATGCGAATCTCTGTGAGCATCTCGTTATTGCCCACAGCCGTTTCGTATGGCCCGACATGAAAGGCGTGCATAGGAACCACTCGTTGGCCGTCGCTTGAGTTGATGACGCAGCTCGCGTCAACAGCGGTGCACACCGCCGAGAGGTCTTCGGAGGGATCTGCCTGACACAGCGATCCTCCGAGCGTGCCTCGGTTCCTGACTGTCGGATCGGCGATCACCCGTTCCGCATCGCGAAATATTGGAAAGTGTCTGGCTAGGAGTTCGGAATCGAGAAGGTCGCGGTGCCGGGTCATCGCGCCGATGCGGATCTCTGAATCCGCTTCACGGATATAGAAGAGTTCATTGAGATCGTTGATGTCGATCAGGTATTGCGGGTTGGCAAGCCGCAACTTCATCATGGGCAGCAGGCTGTGACCTCCAGCGATAAAACGCGCCTCGTCTCCTAGCTGTGAGCGAAGCGTAATGGCATGCTCCACGCTGGTCGCTCGCTCGTACTCAATCGGTGCTGGTACTTTCATATGTCCCCCGGGATAGCGGCTACCGACGATCCTAGAAGGAATAGCGGATTTGGGTCAAGCGGCTCCCGCCAGCTCAATCGGGTCTCGTGGTGGGGCCCAATTGTGCCAACACGCGGGCGGCAGTGCGATGGCCGGCATGGGTTGCCGAAACTGGATCAGCGCCAGCGCGGATGCTTGCCAGATAGCCAGCAATGAAACCGTCGCCCACCCCGGTGCGATCTCTGATTTGAGTGACCGGCGATACTTCTACCGTTTCTGCGCTGCCGTTGGCTCGTAATACGAGTGTGGGATGAGAATGATCCGTGACAATGGTCATCTTCGCGCCGGCGATGCACTGTTGGTCTTTGAGCCCCAACTCTTGGTGCTCGCCGCGGTTCAGGATCACCGCAGCAGGGCTGGCAACCGAAACCAACTCCAGGAATGCCGCGGTGCCGAAGTCTTGGCGGTCTGCTTCGTTGGGTCCACCGATAAAGAGATCGAGCCGTTTCGCCCTGGCGTCGCCCAACAACCGGTCAACCGCGGTTGCCATGGGATCGGCAACGAACGCACTTGCTGCCAAATAGATCTGTGATGCGTTTTCCAGGACCGACGGTTCAATCGCAAAGAGGTGTCGAGCTGTTCCTCTGTCTGTCAACAGTGTGCGGCCTGTCCGTCCGATCATCGTGAGGATTACGCCCGTAGCTCCTTCGCTATGCACGACAAGTTCCACTCCACGGCGTTCAAGGTCCTCGGCGAGGGTTCTGCCCAGGGTGTCATCA
>JAKZTU010000123.1:0-3051 GCA_047516945.1 Acidimicrobiales bacterium | reverse complement strand
CCCGGGTGCGGATGCGGCCGATGTCGTTGTGGGAGTCGGGGGATTCCAGCGGAGAAGTATCCCTGGCCTCGCTGCTGGAAGGCGGACGCTGCGTGGCGAAAGATGCTGAACAGACCTACAGCGGCGTCGCTTCGGTGATCTGTCGAGGAGGGTGGCCCCGCATGATCAAGATGGCGCCGGACACGGCCCAAGCCCGCCTGCGCGACTATCTGGGCAACATCACCCGCACCGACATCTCCCGAGTATCCGGCATCAAACGCGACCCCCAGCTAGTGATGGCCCTGCTTGCATCCCTAGCCCGTAACGAAGCAACCGCCGCTTCCTGCGCCACCCTGATCAAGGATGTGGCCGGGGAAGCGGGCAGCCCGCCGGCACGCTCCACGATCAGGGCCTACCTGGACGACTTGACCCGATTGTTCGTGCTTGAGCCTCTTCCGGCGTGGACCACCCATCTGAGATCTTCGGCTCGTTTGAGAAAATCTCCAAAGCGGTTGTTCAGCGACCCCGCACTGGCCGTCGCCGCCTTAGCCGCGTCGGCGGGATCTGTCGCCCAAGACAAGGAGGCGATAGGGCTTCTGTTCGAATCGATGGCGATCCGTGACCTCCGGGTGTATGCCCAGTCGCTCGGTGCCCACCTCTACTACTACGGCGATTCGAATGGCCTCGAGGCTGATGTCGTGATCGAAGGATTGGACGGCCAATGGGCCGCTGTGGAGATCAAGCTCGGCGGAGGGAAAGCTATCGCCGAGGCCTCCGAATCGCTTCGGGCAGTTCGCTCACAGATCGACACCACCCGGCGCGGAGAACCAGCCCGTCTCATCGTGCTCACCGCATTCGGCCACGGCTACCAGACCCACGACGGCATCGCTGTCGTACCACTGACAGCCCTCAAGCCCTGATCCAGCCTGCCTGCTCCAAGCAGCGCAACGGAACGTAAGTCGCTCCCGGATCCAACAATGCTCCTTTGGTACGCCAAGGAGACTTCCGATGGGAAGGTTGATCACTCAACGGTGGCACGGCAACGCCGGAGCCTTGCGTGCTCGTGATCGCAGAGCGGGGACCTTTGATGCTTATGTCCCTCATCCGTTGTCCGCTTGGCATCCGCGGCTGACGGCGGACACCGCAGCGTTCACTGCTGAAGCCGAGCATGAGTTGCGCTCGACTGCCTCTGTTGAGCGGTCTGGGTTCTGAGGGCGGTGTGTTCGTTTGGGCTGAGTCGCTTGGTTCTTCCCTGATTGAGGGCGTGTCGCCTTCAACACGAAAAGTGGTTCTTGCACTGATTAGGAGCCAGCATTTCCCAGATCGAGAGTTCCACGATTCTGTCTTTGAGGTCGTTGAGAACATTGACGCGAACGACACCGCGTCAGCGATGCTCGCCGACCATTCACAGCCGAGGTTGCAGTCACTGGTCGAAGCGCACCGTGTGTTGCTGGCGCTATCGCCGACGCCTCATCTCGGCGGGGTGGTTCGGACGGATCAGAACTGGGTTGGGCGCAACGACTGGCATCCGTTCGAAGGTGATCTTGTGCATGTCGTCATCTCGCTCACCGCAAGTGACCTCCACGATGAGCCGTGGTGCTACTAGGTTCAGAGGCGAACAAGTCCTCGAAGCGTTGATCAACAAGTTCCGGCTGTTCGGTGAGGCTGTCGGGTTGTGGTCAACCGGTTTTACCGACACGTGTCAACGATCTCTGACCTGTGCCTGGAAGAACACATGTAGGGGGTGACCCACGCCAGTCGGCTCTGTGTTTCATAGCGGTTCAGTCAGACCGGCGCTTGCCTGGACATTCACCGATACAAGACATCCCATCGGATGTAATTGGTTAGAATGATTATATATTTCATGCTGTTTGATTAGCTATTGTCACACCCTGTCCGTAGGGTGGTGTCCATGGAATTAGCTCCTGTCTCGGATCTCTTGGACACCGCCGCTGGTGCCGCAACGACTGCTGGCGGGGCTGTCGGTGCTGGTACCGGCACGGCTGGTGCTCCCGACTCGGCTGTTGGTGTTGGCACTGCTGTTGGTGCTGGCACGGCTGGTGCTGTTGGCACTGCTGTCGGTGTTGGCACTGCTGGTGCTGTTGGCACGGCTGGTGTTGGCACGGCTGGTGTTGGTGGGGTGGTTCATGTTGAGGTGGTGGATGTGGCGGCTTTGTGTGATGAGGGGTTGTCGTTGCGTTTGGGGGTGTTGGGTCGTGCTGAGTCGGCTTTGGCGGCGATGAAGGCTCAGGTGCTCGCTGAGGTTGGTCGTCGTCACAGCACGGGCGATGCGCAGCGTTTGGTTCGCGACGAGTTGCAGGTCTCGAAGCGTGAGGCCAAACGTGATGTTGAGTCAGCGGTTCGGTTGGCGGAGTTGCCTGTGACGAGTGAGGCGTTGGCGTCCGGTGAGATCCCCCGAGGTCATGCGCGTCTTATTGCTCGTGCGTCTTCTGAGAGCACTATTGATGAGGCGTTGCTTGTCGAAGCAGCCAACACCGAGCCTTTTGATGAGTTCGCCCGAACTGTGAAACGTCATCAACAAGATATGGCTGTTGATGATGGTCAGTCCTTGTTGGATCGTCAACGCAAGAACCGCAAAGCCAGGATCTTCGAATCAGCTGAGTCTGGCATGTTTGTGTTGTCAGGTGAGTTTGATCAGATCACCGGGGCTCGTGTCGCTACCGCGTTGACTGCTAAAGAACGCCAACTATGGCACCGCGAAGACCCCAAAGCCCGACCCACCCCACAGCAAAGGATGGCTGACGCGTTGGCTGAGCTGATTTGTGAACCCGCCAGCGGGAAGTCTGCTGGTACTGATTTGTTGGTGATCGCTGATTTCGATGTGATCAAACAGCAACTAGACAACCCCCGCCTCGCCGATGGTTCACCAATACCAATTGTTGAGCTGCATCGCCTAGCCCTTGAAGCGAACTTGTTGCCTTCGATCTTTGACACCAAAGCCCAAGACATGTGGTTGGGGCGTAAACAACGCACCGCTAGTGAAGCTCAACGGGTCGCGTTGATCGCGCGTGATCAACACTGCATTGGTTGTAGCGCGAACCCGTTGTGGTG
>JAKZTU010000122.1:0-2913 GCA_047516945.1 Acidimicrobiales bacterium | reverse complement strand
CCACCACACACGTCCACGACCTGGGTGCACCACCGGCGGGTACGCCAACGGCCCTCACGCCCGAACAGGGTCTCATCAAGCCCCAACGCGGACACCGCACCCACCCGCTCGACATCCGCGGCCAGCAACGCCTCCCCCCAGGCGAGCACCGCTTTGTTGACTGTGTGCCAGTCACAACCCAACTCGGCAGCAACATCTGACACCGCACGCGCGTCACGACCCACCGCTGTTGTTGCCCAACGCCCCGCACGGGTCGTCAACGCCGAACGCGTCGGCGCGATCTCGTCGTTGGTTTCGGTGAATGAACCTGTCGCACAATCTGTGGCCGGGCAGAACCAGCGATGCTTGTGCCACACCAGGCGCACCGGCCGCCCGAACACCGGCAAATCCACCAGCCGCACCAAACTGATGTCTTTGGAGCGCACCAGCCCGCCGCAACCCGAACACACCGGCCGCGACCGCGTCCGTGTCTGGATGTGAACCACCAGCGGTTCGGTGGCTTCGTCGTCGACGCCGACAACGTCGACATCGCCTAAACCAACCAACAACTCACAGATACGCGTAGGATCTTGTTCCACCGGGGGCCTCCTCAGATTCGGTGTGTATCAACCCCGATTCTGGAGGCCCCCAACCACCTCACCGCGGACCCACTCCCCGCTTAAATCCGAAGAGCCGGTTTAGCGCTGGCCCGCAGACTCGGTTAACCGCGTGCTACTAGAGGTCGAGGGGTGTGTGGCAGCTACCCATGTCGTTCACGTTTGCAAGGCCGTCGATGCGACGGGTGTAGATGCCACCTTCAGCCCGTTCGGTGAGAATGAACCGGAAGTCGGAACCCTCGGCCTGTTCACCGAGTTCCTGCAGCTTGGCAACATGACGCCAACGGTCTTGCAGATAAGCATCCCAGTCAGCGAACCACGCGTTGAGAATCTGCAGGTCGTGGTTGTCGGTCACATGCGCGTCGACAGCCCCCCTGAGGGCTGTGACCATTGTTTCGGTCAGCTCTGTGCCAGCGGCTATCTGTTCGGTGCGTTCGGCCACAGTGTCGACATCGCGACCTGTGGGCAACGCGTTGATCTCGGTCTGCAGCGGCAAGCAGATGGCTTCGGCCGCCACGGCAAAACTTCGGCTTTCAAGGCGGTCCGGGTTGTCCCGGGGAGCGAACAGGTAAATCCAGACCCACATGGCGATGATGGCCAGCACTACCAGCGTCAAAGCGACCTTGGTTGACGTGCGTTTCAGATTCGTTGGTCTAGCCATTAGGGGCTTACTGGTTCGGCCCGCGGGTTGACCCAGATGGTAGCAATCTGGTCGTCGACGTCTGTCGTTCCCGCAACTGGGTTCTGGGCCCAGACTCTGCCAGGGAGCGTCTCGCCGCCAGCATCGGGGTTCTGGATGATCCGCGTGAGGACACCAAGTCCTGCGCTGGTCAGTGACTGCTTGGCTTCGCTTTCAAGTAGGCCGACGACATTCGGGACAGGGTCACGGCTGGGCCCCACTGCTATCTCAACGGTGATTATCACGCCACCGGGCGCCACGGATCCCGCCGCGGGAACCTGCATGAATATTGTCCCTGATTCGTAGTCAGTGGTGTCTCGCTCAACGACTGTGATGGTGAAGAACTCTTCTTCCATCTGGAGTCTGAGTTCTTCGTCGATGGAGCGACCGAACAGGTCCGGCACAACGATCTCATCGGGTGCATTCGGCAGCGTTGTGGTAGTTGAACTGGTAGGCGGCGTGGGGAACTGTTCGAGGGGTAGTTCGTCGTGCATCTCATCCATGATCTCTTTCCAGATCAACGCCGGGAACGTGCCGCCGGAAACCGGGCGCCCTCCAAACTCAAAGCTCATCGGCACTTGCCCAACGGGATAGCCGACCCATACCGCTGCTGTGCGTTGAGCGGTGTAGCCGGCGAACGTAGCGTCGGCGTTGTTCTGGGATGTCCCAGTCTTGCCTGCTGCGGTGCGACCGTTGTCCAGTCGAGCGCGGGTGCCGGTTCCGCTGGTGATGGTCCCGGTCAACACCCAGGAGATCTGATTGGCGACTGAAGCGCTCAGGACTGGCGCTGGTTTCGGAGCGGCCTGGTACAGGAGCGTTCCGTCGGGGTTGGTGATATGGGTGACGATGATTGGATCGACCCGCACCCCAGAACGTTTGAACGTGGAGAACACCGTGGACAATTCGACCATGTTGACGTTTTCTGTGCCGAGCACAGCCGCGCACACAGGTGCGATTCTGCCAATCCCGATACCTAGCTTTTCGGCCATCTGGACGAAGCTGGGCGGACGGATGCGCTCGATCAGCTGGGCGTAGACGGTGTTGATCGAGTTGCGGGTCGCCTCAATCAAAGTGATGCTCTCATCGCCGGCGCCGCCCTCCACTTCCCATGGCTCCCCGCAGACGGGGAAGTTGTCGATTTCGATTTCGCTGGGGGCCTCCCAAACGCTGGTTACTGGGATGCCGCCTTGAACAGCTGCGGCGAGTCCGATCGGTTTCATGGCTGATCCGGCTTGGCGGCCCGATCCGGAGGCGAGATTGAATTTTGCGTCGTCGCGCTCGCCGAAGAAGTCTCTCCCGCCGAACATGGCAAGGATCTGGCCGTCGTCGCTCGGGGTCGTTCCCATCACCACCGCGGCAGCGTCGGGATTTTCGTTGCCGTCCTCGCGAAAACGGGGGAGCGCTCGCTCGACTGCCGCCTCGGTTCTCGCTTGAAGTTCTAGGTCGATGGTGGCATGGATGGTCAGCCCGCCTTCGAAGAGGAGGCGGGCGCGCCCGTCGCGGGTTTCGCCGAATTCTTGGTTGTCGAGGAACCACTGTTTCACGTCTTCGACGAAGTAAGCGGCCGGATACTTTTCTTCGAGGATTGGTACGTCATCGACGAGTTCAATCGGCTCTAAGCGTGCGAATTCATACTCG
>JAKZTU010000121.1:0-17325 GCA_047516945.1 Acidimicrobiales bacterium | reverse complement strand
CCTCACATAGCCGGAAACCCCGATCTAGGCGACCCCCTAGCCACATTTTTTGGTTCGCTCGACAAGGTCGCCGCCTTGGACGGTCTGACTTGTGTGTTGCCGGCTCACGGACATCCGTTCGAGGATCTAGCGGGTCGCTGTGATGACATCCAAGATCATCACGCGGGTCGCTTGCAGTTGTTGCGCGACGCCGCTGCGGATCACCCTGACGCACCGGTCGAAGCCTGGATGAAAGTGCTGTTCAAAGAGCGCTCATGGGGAGAGATGGCTGCCAGCGAAACCTTTGCCCACCTCGAACATCTGCGTCTCATCGGCGACGGCGACGTTCGCCGCGACGAGGAAGGTCTGCTGCGCTTCACGTTGTCGTCCGCTTGATCTGTAATCAGCCACCACAAGGCCAGGCCTCCTCCCCAGTTGTCATCGCGGGAGTTAGAAGTGCAGCGCGCCTGAGGAAGCGAGCAACACCGCCGCAGTCAGTCCGCTCGGCGCGAGCACGAGCCTGTTTGGACCCAGGTTCCTGTACCTGCGCAGAAGTTGATCCATCTCAGTTCGAATGTCTTCGCCGTGTTGTTGCCGTGGAAGCGCGGCGAACACTCCGAGGGTGAGCCCGAGGCCGTAGGCGAGTCCGTGAAATGGACTGCCGAATCCGGCACCGACGAGAATCACGCCCAATAGAGGCAACGATGTCGCCCTCACCGTCGAAATCGGTAGACCGGTATCAATGCCCCATCCGAAAGTACCGACTGCGCCCCGCATGCGCCAACGGTAGGGGGTCTGGCGGGTTGGTCCCCACGAGGTGTGGCGACCTCCCCACATACGCACAGCGTCCACGACGAGCAACGCACCCGCGGCCGCGGCAGCGACGAGCAGAGAAAGTCGGTCGTCAAACACTCGACGCGAATACCCGCCCACCAACAGATCAACACCGAACAAGAAAAACCCCGAGGAGACCATCACCCCTCCGCCATAGAGCCCAACGGGAGCGATCCGCCGAAAGAACCCATCGCGATGCTGGGTAAAAACTGGGCCTAACTGGCCCACGAACGAAATGCCTCAAGGGCTGTACCGCTGCAACCATCCGCCTGCGAGCAGCATGAACCACGACAATACTCGGAGTGTCATAAATTAACTGCCGCTACTGAACCCACAGCACCGACGGGCCTCGATGAGAACATGTCTCAACCCTCTCGACTGCTATTTTTGGGATCAGATCGCTTCAAGTCGGTTCCATCAAGATCAATGTCGACCGACTCCATCGATTCAGTTCGCTCAGCGGACGTGATCCGCTGCTCCAGAAGATCGTCAAGTGCGGCACGTCCCCCGACACCGGCCATGAACGTCACCCGGCCGTCGCCGAACCCGACCACAGTAGGACTCGATGACACTCCGAGAGCGCTGACTATCGCCATATCCTCATCAAACAGAGTCTCGCTCGCTGGAAGTCCGTGCACAGCAGCCCAGTCGCGTTGCCGAGGTGCGTGTGATGCAGTCACAACAACTGTCAAGCCTTCGGGCACGTCACCGTGAAATGAACCGACGATCCCGCCGCACAAGGTGCACATCGGCGACACGAACAACACCAGATGGCGGTCCTTCGCGTCGATCCAGGCGGGGAGATCATGATCGCTGGCAACAGTTCCGAGCACACCTTCGGGAATCTCGAACTGCTCCACCAGGTTGCCTGTTGATCCGTTCGGGCCAGCGACTCTGTTGGCCGTCATCTCCATCACAGCCAAGGCGACGAGCGCGCTTGAGGTGAGAGCCACGGCAGAGATGACAAGTGCTGCTATTACCACGAATGCCCTCCGATCTGAACCCTAAGATGTCGCTGCGACACATCCAGACAAGAAATCAGAGTTTAGTCGGCGTCAAGTGGTCGAACTCGCGCAACGCTGCCAGCTACGCCGTTGGTAGTGAGCCAGGTGTCTGCGCCACCATCAAAAGCCAGCCAACGCAGGTGCACTTCGCTTTCGGGCTCAATGCCGGGACCGTGCTCAAGCTCAGCGCGGATTGATCTGGGAGTCCATCCAGAAAGGTGAAGGGCTTGTTCCACCGGGGCCCATTGGGCGGCGTTGTTCACATGTCCGAGCAGGTCAATATCGGTGAAGCGCAAAGGCCACGGATCGTCATTTGCATTGTCGGGCCAAGCCGTCGGCAAAGTCGTGCGGGCCGAGACCCGGCGATTGCCCGCGCTCTCACCCCAGATCTCAAAGAAGTCGTCGTTGAGCCTTGCGGGTCGCAAGGTTTTGCGATCGATGTGGACCCAGATAGTGACAGCCTCGATGTCGGCGCCCTGCTGACCACGGACTTGGGTGCGCCGCTCGGCCCAGCGACTTCCGTAACCGCTGCACCAGGTCGACAACTCGATCCATTCTTGAAAGACCGGCGCGGTACGAACCTCCACCATGGTGCGCCGCACGATCCAATTCATCGGGTTCGTCAGGTTGCTGTCGGCGGAATCGTCGCGGGCGACATCTTGTAGATGCCGCACCAGCGCGTCCAGGCGACATCGTCCCCGAGGATCGACGTCAGCGAGTCGCACCCGACGCCCGCGCTCAAAAACTCGTCCGCTCTTTGGGCGAGGCGTGATCTCTGTAGCCCCTGGCTCAGCCACTTGCCATTCCCATTCGCCCTATTCCCATTCGACCCCTTCGCCCTATTCCCATTCGATAGTGCCGGGCGGCTTTGAAGTGATGTCGTAGGCAACACGGTTTACGCCGGGCACTTCGTTGATAATGCGGCTGCTCATCGCCTCCAACACTTCGTGTGGGATACGCGCCCAGTCTGCAGTCATGGCATCTTCACTGGTGACCGCGCGGATGATGACGGGGTGGCCGTAGGTGCGCTCATCGCCCATGACGCCCACAGTGCGGATATCCGGAAGCACAGCAAATGACTGCCAGATCCTGCGTTCAAGACCGGCGTTGCGCAACTCCTCGCGCACAATGAAATCCGCCTGTTGAAGGGTGGCAACCTTGTCGGGAGTGACCTCGCCGATAATGCGGACACCGAGGCCTGGACCGGGAAATGGTTGGCGTTCAACGATTTCATCAGGGAGACCCAGTTCGCGGCCCACCTGGCGAACCTCGTCTTTGAACAGGCTCCTTAGCGGTTCAACCAAAGAGAATTCGATGTCGTCAGGCAGTCCGCCGACGTTGTGGTGGCTCTTGATCGTGGAAGCATGCTTCCCTCCCGACTCAATGACATCGGGGTAAAGCGTTCCCTGAACCAGGAAACTGGCCTTTCCCGCCTGAGCTTGTGCTCCTTCAAAAACACGAATGAAGAGCTCGCCAATGGCCTTTCGTTTCGCCTCAGGTTCGGTGATACCTGCTAGAGCAGCGAAGAAACGATCCTGTGCCTGCGCATGCACGAGTCGAACCCCGAAGTTGCGTTCGAACGTCTCGACCACCTGGTCGCCTTCATTGAGTCGCATCAGACCCGTATCGACAAAAACGCAGGTGAGTTGATCACCGATCGCTCTGTGCACCAGCGCGGCGGCGACCGCCGAGTCGACCCCTCCACTGAGCCCGCAGATAGCGGTCTGGTCACCGACCTGTTGACGGATCTGGGCGACAGCGGTATCGATGATCGAGTCCATCGTCCAAGAGCCAGAGCTCCCGCAGGCGTCGGTCAAGAAACGCTCGATCACATGCTGACCGTGGGTGGTGTGGATCACCTCGGGGTGGAACTGCACGCCGTAGAGCTTCCGATCCCGGCCCTCAAAAGCAGCCACAGCCGCGGCTGAGGTGGAAGCCGTAGCGGTAACGCCATTGGGCGGTTGCGCAATCGCGTCGAAGTGGCTCATCCAAACCTGTTGTTTTGCGGGAGTGCCTCCGAGCAGACAGCCACCGTCGGCGTCGAGCGACATCGTGGTTCGGCCGTACTCGCCACGGCCGCTGTGATCAACCCGCCCACCTCTTTGCTGAGCGATCATCTGCGCGCCGTAACAGATCCCGAGAATTGGAACATCAAGGTCATAAACCTCGGGATCGATCAGAATCGCGCCTTCCACATGAACCGACGCTGGGCCTCCACTGAAAATGATCCCCGTCGGGTTCCTCGCTGCTATCTCCTGCGCGGTGATCGTGGGCGACACGATCTCGCTGTAGACGTTGGCCTCCCTCACCCGCCGAGCAATCAACTGGGCGTACTGAGCACCAAAGTCGACTACGAGAACCGTCTCGGTTGGCGACGCTGTTTGGTTCACTTGGCTTGTTCGTCCATTGCACCGCTTACTTCCCCGCCTGTGAGAAAGCACGAAGTCTAACCATCCCAGTCAGCATCGCGGAGCACCTGGCAAGGTCACGGTAAGACGAGAATGACTGGAGTTGGGCCAACTCAATCTGATGCGTGGCTGCGTTCACAGGCTCATACCTTTGGCGGCCAGTCGAAGGGCCATCGTAGATCGTTGCCCTCCGAGCGCTTCCACCAACCCATGTGCTGCAGACGGCCGACAACAATTCCCGGAGCGATGCCGATTGACGCTGCAAAACGTTCAACATCTTTGTCTGTGTGCAGCGTTCCAAATGCGGCCTCGCGTTGACGGGGAATCAGCACCTGCTGCGCGTAGGCGTCGGCTTCTTTCTCTACGCCTCCGGCCTCCTGCTCCTCCCCGTCGTTTATGAATGTGTCCTTCTTGGAGTGCAACACGAGATGCCCGATCTCGTGAAACAACGTGAACCAAGCGATGTCATGTCGCTTGTGCCGGGTGCTGATCTGTATGAGTGCCTTTCTTGGGGAAAGCCATCGTGTGGCACCGTTGAGTCGCGTCTTTGCTATCTCCGGTTCGACGACGAACGCAATGCCGGTGCTCGCGCAGAGAACTTGGGCCTTCGGCACCCACGTTGCCGGGTCGCGCTCGTGGGTGAGTCTACGAAGTTCGTCAACGACATCAAGAAGCGTTGACTTGTCGAAAGGGGCGCAATTGATCTTGGTCGCCTCTATCTCGCCCATGCGGAGCCACGCTGCCACTGCGCCGGGATCTCTCACGAATGCCTGCGATGCGCGGTACGCCGCACCTGGCTGTTGCCACATTTTGCGCCAAGCCGCAGGATTGGCCACACCAAAGAAGGAACAGATTTCGCTGACTCGTTCCGCCGCTCCCTCTCGGCGTTCGATCTTGCCTCGCTTGACAAGTTCGCCGACTGGCAACTGCTCTAACCACTCGGCGTCATTCGCCAATCGTTTCTGTTCCGCACGGCGTGTGAGGTGCGAGCGGTAGAACATCTCCAGGTTGTTCCAGACGTGTGTCGGTACTCCTGTGACTCGCTCCAGCCCCAGCGCTGTCTCGGTAGTGATCGGCGCTGCACCCTTGACTATCTGATTGACGTGCTTGGTGGACAGCCCCGCACGAGTAGCAAGCTCGGCCTGGGTCATGCCGCGTTCATTGAGCCATTCCGCCAGCGTGTCGCCGGGCGGGAAAACTACGTCGGGTTCGTAGGTATAGCGCGCCTTGCTCTGGACACCCATGCTCGTTTCTCCTGGTTTAGTGGTAGTCGGTAACGTCTGAAATCGTCACGCTGTCGACGGCTGACCAGTCAAGGCTTCCGTCGGGGCGGCGCGGCGGAAGTTCGGTAGTTGGTCGAAAGATCAGGCGATGTGGTTGCACGAGGTCGCATGCGAGCGATCCCCGGAGGTCGCCTGTCAACTCGTGCCAGCGGCCGGGCAGGTTGCGAAGGTCGTCTAGGGAGCGGGCAGCCTCCATCTGCTGCAACCTCAACCCGATCTTCTTCGCCATCACATCGCCGTAAACCTTGCGCGCTTTCGCTGTCGAGTTGAGTTGCCGGTGCAGCTTGCCCGTTGCGAACAGCACTTCCAAGGTGGACTCCTCCGAACGGCGGCGGACCGGCCGGCGAAACGTGGCTGGAGTGTAACGCTGTTATTTGAGTATTCGATTGGTGACGTCGAAGGCCATGAACGGCCAGCGAAACGCAGGCAGAGCGGAACACTGTGATAGCTGACAATGGTACAGGGTTTGTCTGTATTATAATGTACCTCATAGGTAATATATATCGGATTATTGTTCACGAACTCGTTACTAACAAGAAAGATAGCACAATGACTGCTTTGACGCAGCTTGAAGAACTTCGCAAGAACATCGCCGCTGACCCTCGGTCATTGCGGGAAGCCTCCGATCGGTTAGAGGCCGTGCTCGGTGCTGGGGGCAAGCACCCCGACGCGCTGCGCTCCTATCGCGCCGGCTCGCTCGCCACTCGCTTCACGAACCGACCCGTCGCTGACGCAGACGGCGGACTCGTCGTAGACCGGCGCAAGCACCCGGCTCTCGGTCCCGACGGAGATGGCGAACTGCCGCAAGCGCTCGTCGACGATGTCCACAGTCTGATCCGCCCTCTGCTCGTTCAGCGATACCCGTGTGTCCGCATCAAAAAGATGAAGCGGGGCCTACTGGTGCGCTTCAACGAACCGCTCCCTTCTGGCGAGGACCCCAATGTCGATTTGGTGGTCGCTCTCAACCGTGTCGTGGCACCTAGCCTGTGGATCCCCAACCTTGCCCGCAACCGATGGGATCCGAGCCATCCCGAACGCCATGTCGAACTGTTCACTTCGGGCTGGGAACAGTTGAGAAAGACCCGCCAGCATGTGGTAAGAGTGGCCAAGGCACACGCGAAACAGTTCAGCGAGCCTGCTGTTTGCTCGTTCAACATTGCCGCGCTCGCTTGGGAGTGCATCGAGTTGGCCGAACCGCTGGATCGGGCGCTGCGAAGATTCTTCGACTATGCCGCCACCTCGCTCGCTCAGCACTTGACTGCGGATCCTGCGGGAGTCAGCGGTCGCATCAAAGTCGTTGACCGCGATCGTGCGGTGCGGCGCTTCCGGACGGTCGCCGACGCTCTTGATCTTGCTATTGAGGCTGGCGACGATGACGACAAGGTCTACGAGATATTGGCTGCTGAGGGAGTGTTCTGGAAGCTCATCGAGCCACCGGCATCCCGAGTCGCCAAGGTTCATCAAGCCATCGCAAACGGTGACCCCGTGTCGATCACCAAGACTGGCGCGCTGGTGGCGGGGGCTACTTTTGGCGCAACCTCCATCAAATCAACTCGTTCTTATGGTGGTCGTCACGTCGCCGCGTATCGCCGTCGGAACTCCGGGCCATGGTACGGTCGCTTTGCGGATCGTCTTCGATTCGAAGGTGGCGTAAGGCGCCATGTGGCCGGGTTGCAGGTTCCGCGGCGACCAGTCCACGGGGGTGTCCGCTATCGCTGGAGTTGTACACCTCCTGGATGCGAACGACGACAGGTGAGTATCGAATTCCGCCTCTCGTCCCCCGAGGTACCCCGCGTTTACGTTGACGGATCAGCAGAATCACCGCATCGCTACGAAGACGGCGCCCTGTGCATGTGGTACCCCCGCGACCC
The DNA here is from genome assembly GCA_047516945.1 of Acidimicrobiales bacterium. Taxonomy (GTDB): domain Bacteria; phylum Actinomycetota; class Acidimicrobiia; order Acidimicrobiales; family Aldehydirespiratoraceae; genus VXYK01. The sequence continues at coordinate 9,946 of JAKZTU010000121.1, read as the reverse complement.
GCTGGGGCGCAGGTGGTCCTTTGGCGACGGGCTTCATGCTCTCCTGGGGCAGATCGCTGTGCATTTGGTGAAGGAGCGCATCTGGCGGCGGACCGGTGAGTGGCCGGGAGCAGAGGTTCCACACGGCCTTGAGGTAAAGGTTGCACAGTGAACGACTGCATGCAGTGCGTTGCCAATGCCGGAATCGCGCGCTGCGGTCATGCACTATCGCGAATTCGCGTACATCATCCGCCGCCGCGCAAGTGACGAGGAGAACAGTGAGATTTCACGTGAACTCTCCAGTGTTCAGGCAGCGCTGAACCGGTACAGCGCCATTCTCGCTGTCGAATCGCGAGCAGTCGGCGAGGCATACGCCTTCCTCGTCACGAAAACCCGTGCAGTGGTTGGTCCTTCGATCGCGCAAAGCTGGAACGAGCCGATCCGCGAACGGATGTCGGACGTGCACGTCGAAGATGTCGATCTATCCGAACTTGAAACGGCCACCGACGCATTCATTCAAGCGACGCGGAAACATCTGACGGTTCTACGCTTCGGGTGTCGGCATCAGTGATGACTTGCGATCGGAAAACCACTGCAGCGCGCTCAACTCGCCTCACGCGGTGTTCCGACTCGGATGCACTGGGGCCACAGTCAGTGTCTGCTATGTGAGCGATCCGACGAAGTGCTCAATCCGCTGAATGAACTGGGCGTGACGACCGCAGCCGCGGCAAAGCGTTGATCCGTGATGGACAGGTCCGTGTGATGTGGGATAGCGGTTCGTCGTTTTCAAGACGGTCTCCCGACAATAGCGTTTTCTGGAGTGTCGGTACCGGTGGCGTTGGTGAGGAGTTGACGGGGCGTGGTGCTTGTTGCATTGTCGTGGAGGGTTCAGCCGGGGGGATGTTACGGGTTTGCCGTTCTATTTCGTGCGTAGCATTTCGTGCGCGGCTTTGAGTATGTCATCGAGTTCAAGCCGTGTGTCGATCAGTGTCGAAATGTCGTCGAGTCCTTTCATCAGCTCAATCAGACTGGCTCCGAACGTGCCCAACTTTAGCGCACTACCGGCTACGAGAACCCACTGCAAGATCAACTCGACTAGGCCCGGTGTAAACTCTTGCACGATGTCTCGGTAGACCTTGAGCCTGCCACAAGCAGCCAAGAGCCCCAGTGCTATCTGAGAAAATGCCTCTGAAGACGGCGTATTCCTAGGGTAAACGATCTCGTTGGCTGATCTCTGGGCATCGGCGGAGTCCAGAAAAGGGCACTCTAGGAAGTCGTTGTAGAGCGAGTCGTAGAGGTTTTGTTGCAGCTGTTTCGCGGCGTACTCGTATTCAAGGTCTCCGTTGTAGTTGCACGATTCGTGACCGTGGCTGTCGCACGAAACCTCATCCCCAGCGAGCAACACGGCATTGCCGTACACCTTGGCGTAGCCATAGACCTTGGCCCCACCAGACACTTCGGCGTTGCCATATACCCGCGCGTTGCCATAAACCCGCGCGTCCCCAGATACCTGCGCGTCGCCGTATACCCGGGCACTGTCATAAACCTCGGCATTGTCGGAGATTCTGGCGTTGCCTGACACTGTGGCGTAATCAAACACCCTTACGTTGCCGGAGATCACCGCGTTGCCCGAAACCTCTGAATTGTCTTTGACTCGGGCACGGTCAACAAGCACCGCGTTGCCCGACACTTTGCCCTTGCCCTCCACCGCTGCATCTTCGTAGATCCACGCGCATCCGTCCTGCGAAAGGCTCTCATCGTCGAACACCACCCCGCCTTTGTAATCCTGTTTGATCTGCCAACCGTTGGGCACAAGCCTGAAATCCTGAAGTGCATAAACACGCGAGTGATCAGCGATGCCCAGAACTCCGCCTTCCTGGTTAATCCGGTACTTATCTCCATTCATACAGCGAATTGTGATTTCCTGGCTTGTCTCGGGGCCGCTTCCGAAGCTGTTTCGCGCTCTCACCGACACTTCGTAGGTGTAACCGCGGTCGCCGTGGTCGAACAGGAACGATCGATCTGTGACCTCATAGGACTGCTCCCAAGCAGGTACCGACGGCGACACACGCGGATGTGACACGGTCACCGTATATCCCTCGACCGCTGAGTCGCCCTCCTGTTCAGGAGCGTCCCAGCGAGCCGTGAAACTCCCCCGGCCATCAACACCATCACCAACGAATACCACCCGCAAGTTCTGGGGCCACCACGGAACCGGAATCGTACCAACAGGGCCTCCCGACCCATCAGAAGAGTCTTCCGGAAAATCGTAAAGGACTCTCACTCCCGGGTTGCCGTTCAGGAGTACCCGTCCCTCATGATAGCTGTTCCCGGTTTTGTCGACGGTTGTGATCTTTGGAAGGTCACGTAACACCACTGTCTCTAAAGCGTTGTCGCGCAGGTCCACGAAACGCAGCTCTGTGAACCCGTCAAGTTCTAACTCAACAAACTGATTCCATCTCAAGTCCAGATACTCCAAAGCCGGCAGTCTCGAAGGCTCCAACACAAACGACGTCAACTGAAGCCCTTGAGCGGATAACTCGACCAGTTTCGGCAAAACAGGCAACACCAACTCCGACAACTCGTTGTTGTCAACGTTGATCGAAACCAACTCCGGGACATCCTCCAGCACAACCGACTCCAACCCCCAACCACCGAGATACAAAGAAGTGAACGGAACGTTGACCGCGGTGAAGTTCCTCACCGGGTTGCCGTTCAGGAGTACCCGTCCCTCCTGATAGCTGTTCCCGGTTTTGTCGACGGTTGTGATCTTTGGAAGGTCACGTAACACCAATGTCTCTAAAGCGTTGTCGCGCAGGTCCACGAAACGCAGCTCTGTGAACCCGTCAAGTTCCAACTCAACAAACTGATTCCATCTCAAGTCCAGATACTCCAAAGCCGGCAGTCTCGAAGACTCCAACAAAACCGACGTCAACTGATTTTGCGAAGCGGATAACTCAGTCAGCTTCGGCAAATCAGACAACACCAACTCCGACAACTTGTTGCCGTAAACGTTGATCGAAACTAGGTTGACGAAGTGTTCTATTCCGGTGAGGTTGGAGATCTCCAGGTTGGGGATGTTCAAGGTGTTGATGCTTCGAGCGTCGCGGACGGTGATCTCCTCGGTTGCGGACTTACCAAACAACTCTTGCAAGGCAGCTTTGAAATTGGCGTCGGGAATGTTGATCGCCGAGTCGAGGACCGCATCGCTGATCGGCTGGTCCGTGATGTGAACTGATGAGGTTGCCGCACCACCCGCGACCACACCCTCAGGGAGCGCCCCAAAACCCAAAACCACACCTTCACCGGCGTCGGCCACGGTATCGCTGTAGGCCACAACGGTGAAGGTGTGAGAAGTAACACCTGAAGGCACTGTCACACTCGAAGGCACAAAATAATCAGCCGAGTCGGCTCCACCCGAACCGGTTGCGGTGATCGGGATCCTCACCGGTTGTTGCAACGCAGCGCTCAACACCAACTCAACCTCGGTGGACCCACCCTCTGTTGCTGAGTACGGGCCCGACCCGAAACTCAGTTCCACACTGACTTGGGGTTCCTGCTCGGTTGGTTGACATGTCGGTGCGTCGGGATCGATCGTGACTGTTGGGCTGTTGTTGTAGCGATACAAAAAGGTGATCAACTGGGCGCGGGTCAAAGTCCCGTCAGGCGAAAACATGGTAGGCGAAGTGCCGGTAGTAATACCGGTGGAAGCCATCCACGAAACAGGGCCCTGTTGCCAACCTTTCAGCACATCAACAAACGAATGCGCAACAGCATCAGGTCGGCCGGCTACACGCCACAAAAACGTAGCGGCTTCAGCACGAGTCAATTCACGATCCGGCGAAAACGTAGTGTCCGAAGTGCCGGTGGTGACACCCTCACTCACCATCCACGCGACAGGCTGCTGCTGCTCAGCCGCGGTGACATCAACAAAAGAATGCGCTGGTGCTTGAGGCCCGCCCGCCATACGCCAGATCCACACAGCAGTCTCACCACGGGTCACAGGCTGATCCGGCGAAAAACAGCTGCCATCAATACCAGTGATCCCGTTGTCAACCGACCACTGCACCGGATCCGCGAAGAACCGACCGCTATCAACATCACCGAACCCCGCAACCGCACCAACCGGCGATGCCGGAACCAACAACACCGCCACCAACGACACAACCAACCCACACCACCTAGCTGCAATCAACCTGACCAACATCAAACCGCTCCCTTGAAAATGGGCCTAAGGCAACACCAAACATCACGCTACGCTCAGCAACCGAAACTCGCCATGGTATCGACTTGAACACAACAGTGAACCAGACGCTGTGTCAAATCGGAGCGAAACGGTGAACGCTCCGTCGTCGTAGAGTCGGCCTGCCGACAATAGCGTTTTCTGGAGTTCCGGTACCGGTGGCGATGGTAAGGAGTTGACGCAGCATCGCCCCGGTAGCGCCCCACACAGTGTCGCCAACCAGTTCAAAAAAGGTGATCGCCCTGGGCTCCTCGAACTGGGGCAAAGGCCAGAACTCCTCGCGCCACACGTCGTCTGAGAGTAGTTCGCGAAACGAGACATGACGGATCAGTTCCACTTCGATCGGGTCTCGTTGCAGGGTCGGTTGTTGATCGGTTACTGCCACGAACGGGGTGACCAGGGTGCGTGAACCAACAGTCACGAAGCTGTCCAGTTCACCGATCCGTCGAATCGTCGAGGGATCGATTCCGACTTCTTCTTGTGCTTCACGCACAGCAGTTGTCCAAAGGTCGGTATCGCCTGATTCGCGGCGGCCACCGGGAAACGCGACTTCGTGAGCGTGGTGACGCAAGCGTGGCGAGCGCCTTGTCAAGACCATGTACACATCGTCTGAGCGTTCGTACAGCAAACAAAGCACGGCGCTGTGGCCGATGCCTTCGCTGACTGTGCCCACCAATTGTGGAGTCCTACTGCGAGAGAATGCCGTGGTGATATCGGGGAGGGTGCGCCGGCGATCTCGGCTGGGGATATGCGCCCAGGGTGCTGGCCCACCCATCTTTGCGCCCTCGGGGCGTGGTATTCCCTGAGGGCCACCCCGTCCCGCGGGAATCAGCGCAAACGGTTCGGTCTGCGGGGTCTCAAGCGAAGACGCATTGGCGTGATCGGTTGTCACCGCATCGACGTTATCCGGCCATGCCCTGTATTGGGCTAGCGCTGCGCGGTTAGACGCCGAACTGACGAACGTGCATGGCTCCGCTCAGCCGGGGATGTCGAGGATCAGGCCCAGGACTTCGCGGATCTGTGCGAGGCGGGCCACTCCGACATTGCCGAGTCGGTCCTCTATTCGACCTGTGGCTACCGCTCGGACATGCTGGCACTGGGCCGCCGAGCGGAGATCGAGACCGTTGGAGGGATCGGCGTCGACCGTCACCTCCGAGGCGAAGCCGCGCACCCGTGAACTGAGCGGCACCACCTGCACGACGGAGACACCGCCGTCGATAACTCGCTGAGCGGTCATGACCACCGCCGGATGACGGAAGCCAGCCTCGTCCCCCGTCGGCGCGCCCAGATCGATCATGACGACGTCACCCGAGGTCAGCATCGAGCCATGCAGTCTCGACTTCGCTCAGATCGGCCCGCAGGTCGGCGCCCATCCGGTCCTGGCGCAGGCATCGCACCGCGATCGCAACGGTGTCACCCACGGTGGCTCCCAATTCAGCCGCGAGCCTCTTGAGTTCCTGGTGGGTGGAGACATCTATGCGGACACTCGTGCTCTGCATGCAATTATGTTATCAGAATTGCATGCGTACGAGAAGTCGCGCGTGGACGCGAAACGGCCCGGGCCAAAGACCCGGACCATTGTTTGGTTGACATTGGATATTGTTCTTGAGGCTTTGCTTGGTCGCGCTTGAGATATCTGGGAGGAGTTGTCAGTTATGAGCACAACGACAAACCGCGAGTTGTGTCGGCAACTGGTTAAGGCGGAATCAGAGAGCGAAGCGATCCAGGTCTTGCGCGAAGCAGCGCTATGGGATGACTTAGATTGTTGGACTCCGCTTGGGGGGATCGATAACAACTACGGAACGATCATCAATCAGCAGGCCTCCAGGGAAGCTGCGCTTGCCGAAAAAATCACCAACAGCATCGACGCGAGGCTCATGGCCGAATGTCGGCGGGTCGGGCATGACCCGGAGGCGTCGCTAACGAAAGTCGGTACTGAGATGCCGACTAACCCAGCTGATGCTGTCGACTTGTTCGGCTGTAGCTGGAAGCGTGCAGACGAGACTGTTGACGGGCTGAAGGATAATGCACTGACATCCCATGCCCAGAAAATCGCGCTTGCGGTGACCGGGAGAAAAGGTTCGCACCCTGCGTGCGTCTCGGTAGTGGACCAAGGAGAGGGTCAGACACCGGATAGCTTCCCCGACACGTTCTGTTCCATCCATCAGAGCAACAAGAACAAGGTCAAATTCGTGCAAGGCCGCTACAACATGGGCGGCACGGGGACCCTTCGATTCTGCGGCGACCAGGGGATCCAACTAATTGTCTCCCGACGTGACCCAGCGTTTGGCGAGGATCCTGCCTGGGGATTCACGGTGTTCCGCAAGCTCCCTCCGGCTCCTGACGAGCGCAATCCCTATTGGGCCTATCTGGTTGCTCCGGCGGATGGCAGGGATGGAACGCCGTCAGGTCGGATAATCCGGTTTGTTGCCGATCGAGTAAAGCTACTGCCAGGAGGTGCCGCCGACGGTGGCCAGCGACGGCCGTGGACCGTGCCGGTAGGCCACGGCACGTTGGTGAAGCTCTACGACTTCATTAAAGCTGGGAACGCTTCCGATACCCGTTCTTCGGGAAGGTCGATGTCACTGGCTGCCCGACTGGAAATTGAATTGGTAGATCCTGCGCTGCCCTTTCGGGTGCATGAATGCCGCTATCCGGATTCAAAAGGGAATTCCACGGTGAATTGTGTAGGGCTGGTCAACAGATATGCACAAAGGCGAAGCCGACAATCGTTGGAGGACAGTTTTCCGTTCACTGCCAAGCTGACAAGTCCTTCTGGCGTCAAGCCCTCAGGACAGCAATTCAGTGTCGCCGTTTATGCCTTCAAACAGGGACAAGACGGACGTGCACGCGGCGCTGAACGTCGCCGGGCTGAGCACGCGGTGGCCTTCACCGTCAACGGACAGCTCCACGCAGGCTGGCACTCGCGGTTCTTCAAGAGGAAAGGCGTAGACCTTTCACTCTTGGCCGATGATCTGCTGGTGGTGGTGGACTGCTCGAAGCTGTCCGATGAGGGGATCAGGCACCTCTTTACCGGAGGGCGGGACAGAATGATTGACGATTCACCGCTCAAATCGTGGGTCGAGAGTGAGTTGATAGATGTGCTCAGCACCGACCGGCGACTCCGAAGCCTCCATCACGCTCGCCTTGGAGCTAAGCGAAAAAGCGAGCACGGCAAACGAGCCGAGGCAGCCGCCGAGATCGTTCAGAAGTTGCTGGCTGCCAACAAGCAGCTGTCCGAATTTTTGGCCGGAGGCGTGCTGCCCTCGAGCCAAGGGCCGGTTGGACCCGGGCCTGTGAGTGAGCCCAGAGAGTTCCTCGGAAATGACCCTCCAACCTATTTCAAGTTGAGAGGCAAAGACCGAATGAACGCCCAAGTCAGTAAGCCTTGCTCTGTTTCGTTCACGACCGACGCGGTTAACGGGTACTTCGATCAGGGTCAGCACTGTCTGACGTTGGATAAGCACTCAACTCCCCTCATCCGTGAGTCTCTGCACGATGGTCGGGCCAGCGTTCGATTTGAAATGCCCGAGAGTGCCGTTGCGGGAGATCACATATCCGCTCGACTCGAATCCTCGGGTCCTGGACTCCTTGATGCGTTCGTCAACGAGTTCACCGTGGTTGCTATTGAGCAGAGGGAAACGACTCCCGGGCCCGAGGTTAAACCAAGCCCTCCAGCCGGGTTCGATTTGCCTGACGCTCATGAAGTCCGAAAACGCGATTGGGAAAGGGAACAATTCACAGAATGGACAGGCGCCCGTCTCATCCCCGATGCGGATCCGTCCCAGAACCTGTGGCAGTGGAACTACGACCACCCATTCCTAGTAGACGCCCGGAATCTCCCGGAGGCCAGGGACAAGCCCCAGGTCCAAGAGATGTTGAATGAAAGGTTTAAGCACTCGATGCTTGTAATCGGCCTCTCCGCCCTGAGCGCACACGCAGCTGCGCAAGACGAGGCGAAGAAGTCCGAAAACGAAGAGTCTTCGGCGCAACTCGGGCCTGCCGATTGGGTTGCCGTAGCAACCGATGCACTTGCCCCAGTGGTGTTCGCGATCATCGAGTTCGGCGAGGCAATTACTGAGACGCACTTGGAAGCTGGCGACTAGCCAGGTCTTTTAGCCTGCTCGGGTAGCACGGCCATCCAGCAGACCACGCCGATGTCGTCCTCGGTTATCTCCGGGGCTGGCGCGGAGGTATCGATTTCGCGCAGGCCGTAGAACTCCACCAGGTCGATGATCTGCTGGGCTGCTTCGGTTGGGTTGGTGGCCTGACGGTCGTGTTCGCGTCTGATGTTGCCGAGGGCTCGCCGAATCTGGCTCCCTCGTTCGATCGCCAAAGCGTCGTAAGCGGCGCGGGCCGCTGGGATTGAGGACACGTCGGGGTGGTCGAGCACTTCGCGGGCCCACTGCTGGGTTGAGCCGAGCGAGCGTCCAGCGAGGTGGTCTGCATCGTCGTTGTGCTCTTGCATGATCGATGCCGCCACAGCCGACCAAGCAGCTTCCAAGTCGATGGGAGGGTCGCTGACTCCGGATGCCTGTCCAGGGTTGATGCGACGCAGGATCACCGGTGGTGCCGAGGCGATGTCGCCTCGGTTGGTGATGTAACGCCAGTGTCTTTCGCCGTCACGGGTTCGGCAGGCGAAGAACACGCCCGCTGGTCCGACTGATGGGATGTCAGGTCCCTGGGCGAAGGCTGCGCCCACACCCCAGGGCAGTTCTCGGGCCCTGTTCAGCTCGCCCTCGGCACCGGCTCGGCGCAGTTCCGCTCTCAACAACTCCGCGCTGAGGGCTTGCGGCATTCCCGCCGCGTCGGGTTCATCGATCAGCGAGATGTCGCCCTCAGCCAATCGACGGGTGTACGACTGGATCTCCTCGTCTACGTCGCCCTCCACCACTTCGATCTCCATCCCGTAGGGGCGGGCCGCCACGATCTTGCGGCGGATGGCTACTTCGAGACGTAATAACCTCTCCAAGTCGCCCTGCTCAGGCAGCATGGTGATCAGCGACACCTCCCGGTGAGGACTCTTCAACCTGACCACACGGCCATACCGCTGCACCACCCGTTGAGGGTTCCAGGGCATGTCGTAGCTGATCACCGCGGCAGCCTGTTGAAGGTTCTGACCCTCGGAGAGGACGTCGTTGCCCAGCATCAGATCGACTTCGCCGTCGGTCGGTTCGTAGCCTGGATGAACCACCGTGTCGGGACAGAAGCGCGCCAGTAGCCGGGTGCGCTCATCGGGATTCGTCTCAGCACCGATCACCGTAACCCGGTCACGACCGTTCACTCGATCGGGCAGGTGATCGTCGATGTAGCGCACGGTGTCGGCGAACGCGGAGAAGATGATCACTTTCTCCGATAGGGCCTCTTCGAGCAGGCGCCGCAACAGGGCGAGTTTGGGGTCGTCGGCGTTCTGGAGCGAGCGCAACGTCTCCGCGACCGCTTGCAGGCGTCGGCGGTCTGCATCCACCTGGTCGCGGTAGCCGGGTTTGAACCGGCTGACCGGTTCGCTGTCCTTCTCGTCCAGGCTCTCGGACAACCATTCGCTCAATCCGGTCTCGTCGAGGTCGGCTGATGCTGCCTCGGTGAGCGCATCTCCGCTGAGCACCCGACCCTGATCCCAAGCGTTGAGAAACGCATCGTGGGCGGCGATCATTCGATCGATGGTGAGTAGGCAGGCATACCAACATGACTCGAACCGCTTGAGCACCGCGGATTGCAGCAGCG
>JAKZTU010000120.1:0-2855 GCA_047516945.1 Acidimicrobiales bacterium | reverse complement strand
GTCATGGCGATCCATCACTTGGCGATAGCCCTTGAGGCACTGAACTGTGCGCTCAATCGCTTCGGGCGCGAGTTGTTTGGTGGCGTCGACTCCCTGACCAAGCCGGGTGATGGTCATATGCCGTTCCAAGGTGGCCGAACCACCGTGCACCAGCAGACGAGTCGAGTTGGTACCGCAGTCGACGGCGGCAACAGGCGTGCTCATGGCTGCACCGATTCGCCCAACTGCTCAGCCACCCAACGGCCAACCGGGTCGTCGCCTCCGGCGAGATACCAGGCGTAGTGGGCGTGGAGACACTTGACGCCCCGACGTGTGCCACCGACGCCACCGCTGGGCCGGGGACCGCTATGAGTCGGGTCGATCGCGGCGTCGCGTTCGGAGGCGTAGCGGGCGTGAGCTTCGGCCAATTCGACGGTATCGACAGCCGCTTCGGCCTGTCGAACTCCGCCCACAGACTCCAGGCGACCAACAGCACGACGGGGTTCCTCGCCCACCAGCCAGTAGCGGGTTGGCATCGGACGGCCATTGCTCAACAGAGGCGCATTGCGTATCACGACCGGATCGCCCGCCTCGTTCTCGACGACTATCTCAAAGTCCCCTTCAGGTTCCCGCCCTAGTAGCTCGGCTACCCGATTGCCCTCTACAGAGGTTGTCACCGCGAACGGCGCAGCAGACGACGCAGCAGCAAAAATGCTCCAACCACTGCGGCTAGCGTCGCGATCCGTTTCATTACCGGCGCACCTGCGGCGCCGATCAGGTCGATCGCCTCGGGTTCGGGCATATCAATCTTGCGGGGCCCACCGCTAGGCGCGGTTGCCTCGGAAGCGGTGGTCCCGGAAGCGGTGGTCCCGCCTTCGGTAGAAGCCTCGGGGTGCTCCGATTCGGCCTGCTCTGTTTCGCTGAGATCGTCGCTGGGTGCCTCGGCCAGCATCTCAGCGAGATTCTGCGCGAACTGATCCATCAGGTTGGCGCTCACGTCGGCCATCACTCCTCGCCCGAACTGAGCGAACTTCCCTGTGATTTTAATGTCGGTGTCGACGTTGACTCTGGTGATCGAATCTGACACCGCTTCGAGCTTGGCGGTGATCAACGCGCTGGCGTTGCCTGCACCGCGGGTGTCTCGACCCTTGCCGCTCAGCACCGCCTTGTGGTCTTGGTCGTTACGCTCCACGAAGTTCGCCGCTCCCTTGAACTGGGCGGTGATCGGCCCCACCTTCACCTTTACGAAACCGCGGTAAACGTCACCTTCAACTTCTGTGAGTTGCGCTCCTGGGAGACACGGAGCGATGCGTTCGAGGTCGGTAAGCACGGCCCACGCCTCATCGATTGGCCGAGCCACTTCAAAAGTACTGTTCAGGTCCATCTGCGCAAATCCTCCAACGTGTCGACATCTGCTGGGTCGCCATCACAGGGTATCGACTCAACCATCTCGGGGCGCTCGCGCCAAAGACTGCGCGCTCCTTCATCTCCCGACACCGGGAGCGATGCCCACATTGCCGCGGACAAGCGAATCGGAGGGCGATTGCCTTCACCGAAATCCGCAGCCGCGAAGTCCGCTTCGCTGTCCCTGACCGCTTCCCAAGCTCTCACGCCAACACCGGGTTGATCACCAAGACCAACGACAATCGCCTTATGTCCCCTGCTTGCGGCGTAGGTAACCGCGCCCCGCAGCGAGGTTGCCTGGCCATGGTCCCAGTGTTCGTTGTGAATGATGGTCACGTCTTCTGACAAGACTTCTGTGAGGTCCACGCACCCGGATACAACGATCACTTCATCGAAGCCGGCTGCCCGGGCTGCGTCGACCGCATGACACACAATCGGCTTTCCTCTCACCTCGGTGAGAAGCTTGTGGTCCTCGCCCAAGAAGCGTGAACCGGCCCCGGCTGCGAGCACAACCGCCGCCGTTGTCACCACATCGCGGTCAGGACTGGAACCAGTTTGGGTGATCACTATCCCAGTGTGGCAGCACCAATCCGCAGCCATGCGCCTAGCGTGTCGGTAATGAGTGATTCCGTTGACCCCACATCTTCTCCAAGCATCGCCGAGCCTCCGTTGGTTCGGGTCAACCTTTTGATCGCAGACGCTGCCCAGGTCGCTGATGGCAAGCTCTACATCCTCGGCGGAGGACTAACCGCGGTCGGCCCTCGCCCCCAACCGATGGGAGTCGCGATCCGCATTGAGGTGCCTTGGGACCGCGCCAACGTTTCGCACGAATGGCGAATTGAGCTGCTCGACGAAGACGGACATCCGCTGATGATCGGCGAGCGGCCGCTCGTGGTGCAGGGCAACTTCGAGGCCGGGCGACCGGTAGGGTTGCGTCCCGGCACGCCGCTTTGTGTCCCCTTGGCGATCAACTTCCCGACGATTCCAGTGACCCACGGCAAGAGTTACACCTGGCAACTCTCCATCAACGGCTCCACTCACTCAGACTGGCGTCAAAGCTTCTTTGTTCGCCTCCCCAAGCAAACCGGCTCTCCCAGTGCGCCACACTCAAACCGCTAGTCGGAAGTAGCGCTGGCCGCAGTCCTCAGCCGTGTATCGGGCCGTCGGTGACGGTTAGCGACCTGGCGTCGCGACCGGTGCGGCGCGCGATGATCTCCGCGGTGATCGACACGGCTGTCTCTTCAGGTGTACGAGCCCCGATATCAAGACCGATCGGTGAGCGCAGCCGGGCCAGACCGGCTTGGTCGACACCGGCTTCGATCAATCGTTTGGTGCGGTCATCGTGGGTACGGCGACTTCCCATAACGCCGATATAGCCGACGTCAGTCGCCAGCGAGGCCACCACTGCGGGCACGTCGAATTTGGCGTCGTGGGTGAGAATGCAAACCACATCGCGTTCGCCTAATTCGTCG
>JAKZTU010000119.1:0-3543 GCA_047516945.1 Acidimicrobiales bacterium | reverse complement strand
GCGAAACGAGCATGAACTGTTTATTCAATCAGATGGTGCACGGTCGTGGTGCACAATTTCCGCCTTTGCTGCTGACGCGGCAAGCTACGGCTGTGTGCAGTGAGTCAAGTCCTTGAACCTAAGTTTCAGGTCACAGCATTTTTTACAAAATATCGGCGGAGGGTGTGGGATTTGAACCCACGGAGGCTTGCACCTCACACGCTTTCCAAGCGTGCCCATTCGGCCGCTCTGGCAACCCTCCGGGTACCCCCTGGTGCGGGTATCGGTTCAAAAGGATAGCGTGGATTGATCGCTCCCGTTTCGGGGTGTGGCGGTCGGGTCCTGTGCAACAGGCGTCCGTGAACCGGGTCAGGGCCGGAAGGCAGCAGCTCTCAGCGGAGCCGCCTGTGTGCCGCAGACAGCCTGGCCGTCACTCCCGGAAGCGGGAGTCTCAATTTTTGTGTCTGACACGGGTCGGACAGCCGTGTCACGGGCGCACAGTAGGATGACGAGCACATGGCCTATAAGTCCCTCTACCGCCGCTACCGACCGCAGAAATTCTCCGAGATCCGCGGGCAGAACCACGTTGTCACGGCCTTGCGCAATGCAGTTGCCAAAGACCAAGTCGGTCACGCATACATGTTCAGCGGCCCGCGAGGCACCGGCAAGACGAGTTCTGCGCGGGTACTTGCCAAAGCGCTCAACTGTGAGCGTCTCGGTGAAGACTTTGAACCATGCGGCACCTGCGAAAGCTGTGTGGCTATCGAGCAGGGGCGCTCATTTGATCTTCACGAACTCGATGCCGCAAGCAACAACGGCGTCGAAGACATGCGTGACCTGTTGGGCAAAGTCAACCTCGGCAACCCAGGGAGGATGAAGGTCTACATCCTCGACGAGGTTCACATGTTGACCAGGGGAGCGGAGAACTCGCTGCTGAAGACGCTTGAGGAACCCCCCAGCCATGTTGTCTGGGTGCTCGCCACAACCGAACCACACAAGGTCGTCGAGACGATTCGGAGCCGCTGCCAAGTATTTGAACTCGGCCTGCTCGGCGCCGAAGAAATGACTGCCCATGTCCGCTGGGTCATTGAAGACGCCGGTCTCGACGTCGACGACAGCGCGGTCGACTATGTGGTTTCGGTCGGCGATGGTTCGGTCCGAGACACGCTCAGTGCGCTCGATCGGGTAGTAGCGGCCGGTGGTGTAGTCGAAATCGATCAGTCGACCGACCAACTACTTCATGCTCTTGCCGTGAGGGACACGGCCGCTGCTCTCGGTGCTGTCGGCGATGCGTTGGGCAGGGGCCGCGATCCCCGAACTATCGGCGAGATGTTGGTGGCAGGGCTGCGAGACGCGTTCTTGACCCTGATGGGCTCGCCCCCGCCTCGAATCACTGTGGTCGAACAAGAGCGTGCCTCGCAGATCGCCGAACAGATGTCTCCGCTGCAACTCACGCGGGCGCTGGAGACTCTGGGAACATCACTGGTGGAGATGCGCCAAGCACCCGACCCCCGGGTGCATCTCGAAGTAGCCCTGGTTCGACTGTGCCGGTCTGTTGACGACGGTTCCGTTGATTCGCTGCTGGCGCGTATTGAACAACTTGAAGCCCGCCTTGCTGCTGGTACGCCGACAGCTTCGCCCGCGGCTGCGGCTCCGGCTGATCCTCCGGCCGCTGCAGCTCCCGCTCCGGTTGCTTCGTCGGTTCCTGCTTCGGCTCCGGTTGCTTCGTCGGCTCCGGCTCCTGCGGCCGGGCCCGCCCCAGAGGTCGAGCCGGAACCGGATGAACCACGCCAGCTTGAAGGGTTTGCTGTCGCGCCGAAGTTGCCGCCTGCACCGCCGCTAGCTGCCTCCGCTCAGAGAGCTGCTGAAGAAGATCTCCGGTCGTTGCAACCGAAATCGGCGAAAGAAGTTGTTGAGCTAGCTGGACTGCATCTCTCTCTCGGGCGCAACTTGGTGATCACTCGGGCCAACAGTTTTCTCGGTCCCGCGCAAGGCAAGCGCTCCGAAGATGATCTTCAACGATTGTGGCGGGCGCTAGTCGATGAGTTCGGCCCAGATTCGGTCCCCGATGCCCCTGCCCTCGCCGATGAACCCCCCGCCGTAGACGACCCGGTGGAAGACCCCACACAAGACGAAGCGCGCGGTGTTGGTCCAGCCAATGTTGGCACCCCCAATGTTGGTCCAGCCAATGTTGGTCTACCCCAAGTCGAGACGGCTGAGACGGCTGAGACGGCTGGCGAAGCGAGCGACGAGGGGGCTGACGAAGCAAGCGCTGACGAAGCAAGCGACGCGGGCGCCGCGGACGGGGATGGCCTAGACCTAGACGAACTCATAGATGCGTCGTCTCACACGGATCAAGTGGTGGAACTTCTCGAAGAGGCTTTCCCCGGTGCCGAGATTGAGACCCCGTCCGCAGCCAAGGTTGATCAATGAGTTATTCCAAAGCGGTGCAGGAGTTGATCGACCAGCTAGGTCGATTGCCCGGGATCGGCCCCAAATCCGCGCAACGGGTTGCGTTCTACCTTCTCAAAGTGCCGCGCGAAGATGCGCTGTCGCTGTCACAGGCGATCATCGAGGCAAAAGAACGAGTGTCGTATTGCGGACGCTGCTTCAATCTTTCCGAGTCGGGCAACGAGTGTTCGATTTGTGTTAACCCGCGCCGTGAAGACGGACTCGTCTGTGTCGTTGAAGACAGTCAAGACATAGTTGCCATTGAGCGAACGCAGGAGTTCCGTGGCCGCTACCACGTCTTGGGGGGCGCATTCAGCCCCATCGACGGAGTCGGCGCCGAGCAGCTTCGGATCAAAGAGTTGATGGGCCGGGTCGCCGATGAGGACATCTTTGAGGTCATCGTCGCCACCAATCCCAACCTTGAAGGCGAAGCAACCGCGGCTCTGCTGGTGAAGTACCTGAAACCGATGGGCGTACGGGTCACCCGGATCGCCATGGGCCTGCCGGTAGGCGGCGATCTCGAATATGCAGATGAACTCACTCTTGGCCGTGCCCTTGAAGGCCGCAAGGTCATCGACGACAACGAGACCGCACCCGCGGCGGGTGCCGTTTAGGCGGTTACTCTTTAGCGCGTGCAACTCACAGAAATCGACCACATCGCGATAGCCGTCAACGACCTTGAGGCTGCGATTGCCTACTACCACGAGGCTTTCGGAGTCGAGGTCCACCACCGCGAGATCGTCGACTCTGATGGCGTCGAAGAAGCTTTGATCAAGGTCGCCGACAGCTACATCCAACTCACCGCGGCGACCCGACCCGACTCCCCGATCGCCAAGTATCTAGAGAAGCGAGGCGAGGGATTGCATCACGTCGGATATCGCGTCGACAACTGCGCCGAAGCGCTCGCCCAGATGGTGGCAGCGGGCGCCACCCCGATTGACAAGGCCCCTCGAGTTGGCTCACGAGGTACGACAGTCGCCTTCATTCATCCCAAAGGCTCGCTCGGCACGCTGATCGAGCTAGTGCAGGAGTAGCGCGCCGCCGCTCATTCTGCGGCTCTGGTAGAACACAACTCCACCACGCCGTTGGGGGTGAGCAGGGTTGCGGTAACCG
>JAKZTU010000118.1:0-5553 GCA_047516945.1 Acidimicrobiales bacterium | reverse complement strand
CTGGTGGCCACTGTCAAGGGCGCTGAAGGTATCGCATGGTGGGCTGTAACCCATGACGGTCACCTCTGGGCTGCCTTTGTATCGGTACAGGAATGTGGCCAGCTGTCCGCGGGTGACCGGTTCATTGGGAGCGAAGGTTGTGGGGCTGGTTCCGGTGGTGATCTCGTTGGCGACCATCCAAGCAACCGGTTGTTGTTGCCATCCAGCAACTACATCAACAAACGGGTGACCCGAAGCGGTGGGCTCACCGGCTAGTCGATGCAGCAACGCCGCGAGTTGGGCTCTGGTTAGTTGCTGGTCAGGTCCAAAAGTTGTGGGGCTGGTGCCGGTGGTGATCTCAGTGTCATACATCCATGACACTGCTGGATATTGATCGTCGTTGGTCACATCGTTGAATGGGTGTGGCGGTGCTTGGGGCTGGTTTTGTATGCGCCACATGTACAGGGCGGTTTCCCCGCGTGTGGCTGGTGCGTGTGGCGAAAAACAAGGCCCGGTGGTGTCTGTGACGATGTTGTTGTCGACCATCCACTGGACTGGTTCGCTGTAATAGAGGCCCTCGTCCACGTCACCGAATCCGGCCACAGCGCCAGCGGGTGATGCCGACAGCAACAATCCGGCAAACATTGCCGTAACCAGCAAACACACCGACGAATACCGCGCTATCCGTCTCACACGCCCCGGTTGTCGACCCAAAAAGGCAGCGACCGGGGGATTCACAGGTAAATCGGCCACCAACCCACAGTAACCCAAGCTCTGAAGCGTAGGGTCTCGCCGTCTCCGGTTACGGGCGGGTGCCGAACTCCGGGCGTTCGGTGCGGGTGCGTTTCAGTTCCCAGAATCCGTCGATGTTCATCATGGTGACAAGGGAGTCCCACATATCCAACGAATCCTCAGTTGGCGGAACTCGGGTGATGACAGGACCGAAGTAAGCCTGCTTTTCACCGCGTCGGTTGTCGAAGGCAATGATCGGTGTGCCCACATCCTCACCGCAAAGAGCCAACCCGGCGTCGTGGCGTTGCGCGATTTCGGTGTCGAAGGTTTCGGAGTCGTACGTGGCGGCATGTGAAGCGTCGAGACCGACGCTCTCAAGAGCTTCGACGAGATCAAAGTCGAACTCCTCGTCGTGGTGGATCCGTCTGCCGTATTCCCAGTAAAGGTCAAAGACCGCGTCCTCGCCTTCTGCCGCACGCACCGATTCCATCACCCGCAACAAGCGGTAGGTCCGGTGGGAAGGTTCGTAGAACGGCGAATCTTCATCGGGCTGATTCTTCAGCAGGAGACTGATGGGTTGCCAGGTGATGTTGAGGTCACGGGCGGGTTTTATTTCGTCGACGACCCAACGGGCCGTCACCCAGCACCACGGTCAAATTGGGTCCACCCAGAACTCGATATCCATGTTGTCACCCCGCTGGTTTGGTCGAAACGGATACCTTAGCGGCGGGCTGAGCCCAGTCCGGCCACCGGTCGCGGCTCTTCTGGGCCAATTTGTGCATCAGCGCAATCGCTTTGGGGTCGTCGTCTCCAGGCCTCGTTTCGATCACGCCATCGGCCACCATCGCGCCAATGACGGCACGTCCGAGTTCGGTACGAACGATCGTGAGGGTCCAGTCGGTGAGTTCCCCGATGCCTCCCGTTGAGATGTCGGCGTGCTCGGCGGCGAAATCGGGGCAGAGGTGGCAACCCTCACGGGTCCAGGCGTGGCATTCCTTGAGGTTGATCTCGTAGTAGCCGCCGTCTTTGGTCCAGATCTGGAACACGCCCTTGATGTTCATCTTGGAGATGTTCTCCTTCTTGAGGCCGTACTTGACCTCGAACAACTCGTCAAAAAGGGAATCGTCGAACGACTTGGAACAAAGCAGACCGATGTTGAGCTTGATCGGTTTGGAGACCTTCCCGACCTTGCGATGCCACATCACGGGCGGCACCGAGGTTTGGCAGCTCATACCCACGAGGGCAAGACGTTCGAGGCCCTTTTCTTTCGCTTCGTTGAAGGCCATGGTGTTGGCGGAGTAGGTGTAGCGGCTCCCTGCGCCTCGCAATACCTCTTCTGGGTTGGTGGCGACCATCGGGAAGGCCTTCCAGCCGGGTTCTCCGTTGGGGAGGCTCTCAACGCCGCTGGTGAGGGCACCATCAATAATGTTGTTTTCGATACACCAGATGAGGATTGCCGAAACCAGGCCACCATCTTGGCCAGTGTCATACACGAAGTCGTCGGTGGCGCGGGTGAGAAGAATGTCGGAGTAGATGCCCGACACCTCTTCGGGTGTGCGTTCACGACCGAAGAGGTGCATATCGGCTTCGGGTTCCCACATGCGGAAACGGGGGCATGCCCGGGTGCATGAGGTGCAGCCTTTCTGTCCGTGGATGCAGTCGTCGAGCCCTAACTCTTCTTCGAGGTGAAACGGCATGTATGCACCGGGTTCGTGTTCGTAGCCGATCACGTCGTGCGGGCACGCGATCACACAACCGGCGCAGCCTGTGCAGAGTCCGCTGGTGATTACCTCGTCAAACAGCTCTTTCCACTGGTATGTCCAGCGCTGCTTTTTTGCCGGAGGTGATTCGGTGACGGCCATGTGTCCAAGGTAGTCGTTTCGGGGCCGCAGCGGAGAACTATGGTCCCATCCAGATCACCGGGATACCGCAGGGTTCTTTGGGTCCGGGCAAGTTTGACATCTCCGACGCACCGGCTCAGATCGGACACTACGACCCCGACGCGCTGGCGTTCGTCGCCTCCTAGCCTTGACTTGCTGATTGAGGGTGCACGCTCGCGGTTCGCCGCGGTTGGTTTGCGCCCTCGGCAGGACTCGAACCTGCGCACACGGCTCCGGAGGCCGATGCTCTATCCTCTGAGCTACGAGGGCTCACCCCTAAGGGGTCGGCCAATGCTACCGCTAGGATCGGGCGCTCCCAGCTACGTTGAGGTCCGGCCCATGGATGTTCGTCAGCATCTTCGCTCTGCGCTTGCCGCGGCTCTAGTCGGCGCGGGGGTCGAAGCGTTCCCCGACAAGATTGGAGTCGAACGGCCGGGCAATCCCACCCACGGCGATTGGTCGAGCAATGTTGCTTTGGCGACGGCCAAGCGTGCTGGTCGCAACCCCAGAGAACTGGCCCAAGAGTTGGCCGACGCGCTCAACTCGGATCTTCCCCGACATGTAACTGCCGTTGAAGTTGCAGGCGCTGGGTTTGTCAACTTCCGGCTGGCGCCTAGCTGGCTGCACGACGTGTTGGTGAGCATCACCGAAGCAGGCACGCAGGGTTTTGCCCGATCCGCTGTTGGCGCGGGATCGTCGGTCAACATTGAGTACGTGTCGGCTAACCCGACCGGCCCGCTGCATGCGGGGCACGGTCGTTGGGCGGCCTATGGCGATTCGCTGGCTCGCTTGTTCAAGCGCTGCGGGTATGACGTGACCCGAGAGTTCTACGTGAACGACCGGGGTAAGCAGATGTCGTTGTTCGGGGCGTCGTTGACGGCCCGCAAGGCTGGTGAAGATCCTCCCGAGGGTGGTTATTTCGGGACCTACGTCAGCGAATGGGCCCAAGAGATGCCCGCCGAAGCAGACCCGGTCGCTTGGGGGACTGAGCGCGCTCACGTCGACCAGGTTGAAGTGCTGGCATCGATGAACGCTGAGTTCGATCATTGGGCATCGGAGAACCGTTTGGCGCAATCGGGTGCAGTTGAGGCGACGCTGGCCTACTTGACCGAAGGCGGATTCGTCTACGAGGCCGAGGGTGCGACATGGCTGCGAACCAGCGAGTTCGGCGACGATCAAGACCGGGTTCTCATCAAGTCCGATGGCCAACCCACCTATTTTCTGCCAGACATTGCATATCACCAACAGAAGTACTCTCGTGGTGACCTGCTGATCGACATTCTGGGTGCTGACCATCATGGTTACGTCGCTCGGATGAGCGCGGCGATGCAAATGCTGGGTCACTCCGCCGAAAGCTACGAAGTGCTTATCGGACAACATGTGACTCTGATCAGAGATGGTGCCGAGGCGAGGTTGGCCAAGCGCTCCGGAAATATGGTGGAGGCCCGTGAGCTGGTTGAGTTGGCCGGCGCTGATGTAGCTCGTTTGACTTTCTTGTTGCAGTCGATCGACACGACCCAGGCGATTGATGTCGATCTGGTCGTGGCCGAGTCGAGCGAGAATCCTGTGTATTACGTGCAGTACGCCAATGCCCGGGTGCATTCGCTGGCTCGTCAAGCCACCCACCGAGGGGTAGCTGTGTTGCCGCTGGCCGACGTCGACTTGTCGGTTCTCACGCATAAGCGTGAGTTGACATTGCTGCGTGTGCTTTCGGAGCTTCCGGACACCGTTGAACGGGCAATGCAGGCCCGAGCACCGCACCAGGTCACGACCTGGGCCCGAGAATGCGCTGCGGCGCTCCACGGTTTCTGGCACGATTGCCCAATATTGCGCGACGACATTGACGAACAGGTGCGTCAAGCCCGGATGTGGCTGGTGGAGGCAACCCGCATCGGACTAGGCGTCAGCCTTGATCTGCTTGGCGTCTCCGCGCCCGAATCGATGTAACCATGTCTCCGTTTCCCTTCCGCCTGTTGCCCGATTCTGCGGAACTAGTCGACGGGCAACTCCAGATCGGTGGCTGTGGCTTGCTTGAGTTGGCCTACGAGTACGGCACTCCCTTGTTTGTTTATGACGAGCAGCATTTGCGTGACCGGTGCCGGGAAGCTGTGGCGGTTTTCGGTGATGGTGTGGCCTATGCGACAAAGGCGTTTCTTTGCACGGAGATGGCGCGACTCGCGTATTCCGAGGGGATGCACCTCGATGTTGCGACCGGGGGAGAACTCCATGTCGCACTTTCGGCCGGTGTTCCAGCGGACCGGCTGGTGCTACACGGCAACAACAAGTCAACGGCCGAATTAGCCGCGGCGCTCGAGGCGGGTGTGGGTCGGATTGTTGTTGATTCGTTTGACGAACTCGACCGTCTCGATGAACTTCATGCTGCACATGGTGTTTGCCCCAAGGTGTTGCTGCGCTTGACGCCGGGCATCAAGGCAGAGACCCATGAGTTCGTGGCAACCGGCCACGACGACACCAAGTTTGGTTTCACCGTCTCTACCGGAGTCGCGGATAGTGCGATCGAACGCGCCCGCGCCTCGTCATCGGTGGAGTTGGTGGGTGTTCACGCCCATATCGGTAGTCAGGTGTTCGCGCTTTCTTCGCTGGAGCGAACGGTCGCGGTCATTGCCGAAGTGGCCGCGGGTTATGACCTCCCAGAGATGAGCGTGGGTGGGGGACTCGGCGTTGCTTATGTGACAGACGAGTGGGCGCCTACGATCACGCAGTGGGGTGAGGCTGTGATCCAGACCTGTACAGATTGGGGTGTTACGGCTCGAGTGTCGGCTGAACCGGGTCGTTCTATTGCCGCGGCCGCCGCGGTCACGCTCTATGAGGTAGGCACGATCAAGAGAATCGACGGCGTTCGCACCTATGTCTCTGTTGACGGCGGAATGAGCGACAACCCACGCCCGGTGCTGTACGGCTCTGGCTATGAGGCGTTCCTGCCTCGAGACATCGAAGCTGA
>JAKZTU010000117.1:0-3843 GCA_047516945.1 Acidimicrobiales bacterium | reverse complement strand
GCTATGCGGTGGGGTCTCGGAGCGCGATCAGGCGTGTTCGTGACGCCCAGTCTTGGATCGCAGAGTCGAAAGTCACCAGTTCCATTCCGGTCCGCATGGCTGTGGCGACGATCAGTTGGTCGGCGGGGTCGCGATGAAACGCCGAATTCATCAGTAGGACGGACTCAACAGCAAGTTCGCCGTCAATGGGTATCTCCAGCAGTCCAGACCTCAGGCGTTCAACGCGCCAGGTTGCCGGGTGGCATCCGAGATCGATCCGTCTGTGATGATGTAGCCGGGTCGTCTCCATGAATGTCACAGCTGAAACGGCGACATCGCCGTTGTCCAGCCCGGTCTCGACAGCTTGCTTGAACGACTCACCGATGTGCGGGCTGTCGGTTACCAACCGCAGCAGGACATTGGTGTCCAAGAGCATGCTCACTGGTATCGCTCTGGGTTGAGTAGCTCGTCAGGGCGTTCGATGACGTCCCAGTCCTGTATTGGTATGGCGGGTTCGCCGTCGATGTCTGCGAGTATCTGCAGTTGGTCAACACATGATCCAACGAGTTTGGGACGCTCCATTCGAATTGGGATGACACGAACCACCGGGCGACGATGCTTGGTCACGATGATCTCGGTGCCAGTCTCGTGCACCTCGTCCATAAGGCGCAGACAGTTCGTCTTGAATTCGCCCGCCGCTAAAATACGCTCGCCGGGCCGGAAGCGTGTACTTTTCTGAGATTCAGTGTCCATCCCAGAAATTATAGTCATATTTCTATGGCTATAGTTATAGTTTGTCTGCGGTCGAGCGCCAGTTCCATTCGGTCCGCATAGCTGTGGCGACGATCAGTTGGTCCGCGGGGTCGCGATGAAACGCCGAATTCATCAGCAAGACGGACTCAACAGCAAGTTCACCGTCAATGGGTATCTCCAGCAGTCCGGACATCAGGCGTTCAACACGCCAGGTTGCCGGGTGGCAGCCGAGATCGATCCTGTTGAGGCTGCGTGGCTTCGCAAACGCAGCGTTGCTGGGCACGTACGGCCTATACTGTCGGCTATGTCCGTCGTCTCATCCTACGACTGCAACGAGGAGCCCACCGAAGCCGAGCACGCCGAAGCCTTGGCCCGATTC
This sequence comes from Acidimicrobiales bacterium, assembly GCA_047516945.1. Lineage (GTDB taxonomy): Bacteria > Actinomycetota > Acidimicrobiia > Acidimicrobiales > Aldehydirespiratoraceae > VXYK01. The sequence continues at coordinate 2,732 of JAKZTU010000117.1, read as the reverse complement.
CGCGCCGCCCGAGGCCGTTACCCAGGTGTCTCCGCCGAACTCCGCCGATCCCGACTAGCCGAGATCAAGGCCGACTACCCCGATGTGGCACCCAGCCAGGGACGCCAGCGCCAACACGAGCGTGTGGACATTGAATTGTAAATGCCCACAGCCCAAAACCGCACTGTGGTGCTTGACGATTGGCCGGTTATCGAACACTACGAAGGCAACGACCCAGTCAGCGCCCAGCTAGAAGCCCTCCTCGCCCGGCGGAGGCCCAGACCGGTCATGAGCGCAGCGACCTTTACAGAGGTGCAATACACGCTCGCAAACCGCCACGGGAGCGATACCGCCGAACACCAGGCCCGCGATCTGCTCCACCTCGTTCGCGTGGAGCCACTCGACACACCAACAGCCACCACTGCCGCCCGCATCAAACACACCTACAGGATGTCGCTCGGAGATGCCTTCGCGGCGGCAACCGCAATACGCCATCGTACAGAACTCTGGACCGGCGACCCCGAACTGCTCTGCCCCGACCGCGTCTGGGAGGTGCTCGACCTGAGATCAGCCGGACCTGGTCGCACCAGCGCCTCCAGGCCGACGACCCGATGCCTTGAGGCATCTTGACCATGGCCAACTCGCCACCTATGTAGCTTCGTCGCTACCCCCCAGCCAACCCCGTTGAATCGCGACTCCGTTGGCGACTGTGGTCGGGTCGGGCACTACGCCCGTCAAACGCGCTGCCTTCGGGTTCCGACGATTCGCCCACTACCGGATCCGCGCGCTCCATCTATGCCAGCAAACCCAACGCACTGAAATGCCTGGTAGGCGTACGGGTCGCTACCTGTGTCAACCCAGAGGTCTAGGACAAGGGGGCGTACTCGGAGATGCCGAGCAAAAAATACTCGGAAAACCCGAGTATAGGCTACGCCGCCGATTTCCTCTTTGAACGCAACCGGATGCCGCTGACCCGGACTAGGTGAGTCTGACCTCTGTTGCGGTGGGGGGTAGTGTTGGCGGGCTTGAGATCTGACTCGAGGCAGAGCCGATTCTGCCGCGCTAATGAGGTCAAGGAACTGTGACAGAGACACGCGTAAGTCTGATGATCCCTGTGGGCTTGTTCACGCTCGCGGCCTCGATCGGGATGGTGTTCGCGCTACTGCATGAACTACGCGATGCACACGATCTGAGTGCAAGCGCGATCGGCTGGATCGCCGGAGTGCCCTTTTTTGCGGCGGTCGCTTCGCAGCTTCTGATCGCCCCGTTCGCTGACCGCGGCCACGCTCGTCGGGTCATGGCGTTGTCGATATTGGGCGGCGCCGTCGCCTCATTCACCTTCGCGTTGGCCTCGGAGCCATGGCAGTTCATCTTCGCTCGGATCGCCGCGGGGCTTGCCTTCGGCGCCTATTTACCCGCGGCGCAAGCCGTGTTCACTGCGGCGGACCCCGACCGCGCCGGGCAACACCTTGGTCGACTCGCCGGTATCCAGACAGCCGGTTTCATCATCGGCCCGGGTATAGGCGCCGGGCTTGTTGCAGCCTGGGGTCTTGACGCCCCGTTCTATTGCCTCGCCGGCGCCTTGACCCTGCTCATCGGTCGGATTGCCACGATTCACGTCGACGAAGTTGTCTTGAGCGAGCCACCGCTCGGGGCGCTGCGAACCGCGGGCGACATGCTTCGCACAATGGCAAGAATCAGTCGGCGTCGAGAAGCCTTGGCCGCTGCGATACTGAGCGCGGCACTGATAATGCCAGCCGGAATGTACGAGGCGATCTGGGCAATCTTCTTGCAAGATCTAGGCGCGTCAACCTCATTCATCGGCATCAGCCTGGTGCTGTACGGACTCCCGTTCATGATCGCCGCGCCCATCGGCGGGCGACTCGCAGACCGCCACGGACCGATGCGAATCGCAATGGGTGCGCTGGCAGCGATCATCCCACTCACGGTGATCTATGGACATCTCACCGTGCCGTTGCTGCTGATGAGCCTGGCCATGATAGAAGGCGCAGCCAACGGTTTCGGAATGCCCTCGGCCCAAACGCTGATGGCCACGTCCACCAAAGACGGGGAACGAGCAACCGGGCAAGGGCTCGCAGCCGCAACAGGGCAACTGGCCGCAGGGGTGAGCGCGCTAGTGGCCCCCAGACTCTTCGAAAATTACGGCCCCGAGTGGACCTTCTTTTGGGTCGCAGTCGCGATCCTGGTGCTGAGCACACTCGGATTCGCGATCGGCCTCAGCGACCGCACCAAGAGACAAACCGTTCCTATTCGCACCTATGGCCTGTTACGAATCCGTGGAGGCGGCCGCTAAGCGGCCCAAGGCCCCCAGCCGTCAACCTCAGACGGCGCGCAGCGAAGATGCGGTTCTTGTAGGAGAATCCCCAGTCTTCGTGAATCCATTTGTTGAACGCCGCGAAAGCTCGGCCCACTGCATACACCGCTTGTGCATCTTGGGATCAACATGGCGGATGAAAGCGTCTTCCGCTCCGTAATAATGGTTGTCGGCGTCGAACGCCTTGAAGTCAAGTGAAGCCATAGAGCCACTTTATGCATACTCCGCTAGTCGGCAAAAGTTGACGCGCCAGAGCTACAGGCCGTAGATGGCGGCGGCGTTGTCGTGGAGGATCTTCTGCAGCGTTGCGTCATCAAGGGAAGACAAAGCGCCTGTGGCGTAGTCCCGCGGGTACTGCGCCGGTGTGGCTGGCCCCGGGAACTGACAGGTCGGGTGCGGATAGTCGGTCTCATACAAA
>JAKZTU010000116.1:0-3684 GCA_047516945.1 Acidimicrobiales bacterium | reverse complement strand
CAACGTCACCCGAGCCCAAATGGCCAGCTTCCTAGCACGCCTCTACAAAGCCACAACCGGAACCGACGCCCCCATCACAGACACACCGTTCACAGACGTAGCAACCACATCATCTGCATACAACGACATCGGCCGCATCTACGGACTCAGCATCACCACAGGAACCAGCCCCACCACCTACTCACCCGGCGCCAACGTCACCCGAGCCCAAATGGCCAGCTTCCTAGCACGCCTCTACAAAGCCACAACCGAAACCCAAAAGCCCCTCAAACCAACAAGCCGCTCAGGCCCACTAGTCCCTTGGACCCACTAGCCGCTCAGGCCAACAAACCGCTCAACAACATCGGGTCACGCCTGGGTGCCTTCTTATCTCGGCCGTCGTCCTCGAAGGCGTCGCCTATAAGATTGCATCAGCGGTATACGTAACTCTTCGGCCTCGAATTTGGGACTAGGTCGAGGCGCTGACGGCGGCGACCAGCTGGCGGGCCCGGTAGAGGAAGCTCGCCATCTGAGCACGCGTGACCGGGTCGTCGGGGCAGTACCGCAGCGGCTCCGTAGAGCAACCAGTCGTGATCTCCGCGGCGTAGAGCGCCTCGATGTTGGCGGCATGCACGCTGGCAGGATTCACGTCTTCGAACCCCGACGGCTGGTCGGCGGCTTCCAAGTCGAGCGCGCGGACAAGCAAGCTCGCCATCTGAGCACGCGTGACCGGGTCGTCGGGGCAGTACCGCAGCGGCTCCGTAGAGCAACCAGTGGTAATTTCCTCTTGGGCCAGCCAGATAATCTCGTCGATGAACTGATTGTCGGCAAGGTCACCGAACACGGCCAGCGTGACGGTGTCGGTGAGGGTTCGCGAGTCAGCAGTCGTCACCGTTACCGTGACGGTGTATATACCGCCGGCCGGAGGCGAAAAACTGAGTTCTTCGGTGACGGCCGTGACTATGAACCCTTCAGGTCCGGTCACGTCCCAGCGCACGGAGGGAGATCTCGTGGTACCGGCAAAGGCAAACACTGCCTCGGCGCCGACCGCGGAGTAGTCAGCACTTTCGATTTCAACCACAGAAACCTGATCGGTGGCGCTACCAGTGCCACCGCCCGAGGTTGAGGTGGTCGTGGTGGGCATGGGGGTCGTGGTGGGCGTGGTCGTCGTGGTGGGCGTGGGGGTCAGGTCCGTGGTCGTCTTGCCGTCGCCCCCACCGAAGCTGGTGTCGAGGCTTCCGTCAGAGTTGTACCGCAGCACTGCGAAGTCGTCGGCACTCTCGCCGACCACCACGATCTTGCCGTCGGACTGCAACGCCATGCCATGAGGATGGTCGGTGGACTCGACGTCCCCGATATTGGTCTTGGCGATGCCGTTGGAGCCGAAGCCGGGGTCGAGGCCACCGTCGGCGTTGTAGCGGAGCGCGCTGAAATCGCGGCTCTGTCCCCCCGCCACAACGATCTTGCCGCTCGCCAGGGCGACATCGACACCGCGGTAGTCGATATAGGTCACCTTGCCGTCGCCCCCACCGAAGCCAGTGTCAAGGCTGCCGTCAGAGTTCAGGCGCACCAGCGCGAGATGCGCGCTGGCCGCCCCTGCCACCACCAGCTTTGCGCCGTCCGCTACCACCGCATAGGCGCGGTCCTTCTCTATTGCCTCGGAACTGACGCGGAGGAGAACCTTGCCGTCGGTGTCGAAGCCAGTGTCCAAGCTGCCGTCAGAGTTGAGGCGCACCAGCGCGATGTCCGCCGAGTCGGAGTCCCCTCGGGCGATCGTCATTTTCCCCGCTACCACGATCTTCTCTTCACCACCGAGGGTTTGAAGTACCACCGCGTGCCCGAAGTGCAGATCGCCGATACCGCGGCGCTGGCCAGCATCGACGGTGACGATCCCGTCGGTGTCGAAGCTGGTGTCAAGGCTGCCGTCAGAGTTGAGGCGCACCAGTGCGAAGTAGTAGCGCTCAGGCGTGTTGAAGTCGCGGCTCCACCCGACCACCACTATCTTGCCGTCTGACTGAACAGCCATCGCCCGCGCCTCGTCATGCAGATTCAGGTTCTCGTCGAAGATGTCGGTCGTGACGATTCCACCGGTACCGAAGCTGGTGTCGAGGCTGCCGTCAGTGTTGTAGCGCACAACCGCAAAATCCGGGGCACTGCCGCTGGGACCCTGGCTGGAGCCACTCACCAAAATCTTTCCGTCACCTTGGAGCGCGACTGCCTCTCCCTGGTCAGCGCCGGAGATGTCTGTCGTAACGATCCCGTCGGCACCGAAGCTGGTGTCGAGGCTGCCGTCAGTGTTGTAGCGCACAACGGCAATGTCCGCGCCGCTGGTTCCTGCCACCACGATCTTGCCGTCGGACTGCACGACTGCTTCCTCTGCTGAGTCATTGATGTTTACAACCATGTTCGCAAAGCTGGTTGACGCGGTAGACCCCCTAGCCAACGCCGTACCCGGAACACCAACCAACAGACTGCATACCAACACGATGACCCGCAACTCACCCAGTAGACGCACCAATTTGGACTCCCGTCCCCTCACCCACGCTGCGGTTCGCGCCTTTACGGGTGCAACGCAGAAATCAACCTCGGCATTGTAGGGGCTGCTAATAGCAGCACCACGGATTACCCATTCACAATTCCGCGGACTTTCAGCCCTGCTCCACCGGGCCAATCGCTGCGGACGTGGGCGAAGCAGGCACTTCGAGGCCTTCGTAGCTGGCAAGTTCGGAGCGTCCGACAACCATCCAGTGAACCTCGTCGGGTCCATCGGCGAGTCGCAGCGTGCGTTGACTCTGATACATGTTGGCCAGCGGCGTCCATTGGGACACGCCGGTCGCTCCATGCATCTGAATCGCCTGGTCAATGATGTTGCAGACCCTTTCGGGGACCATCGCTTTAACTGCACTGATCCACACTCTTGCTTCGGCGTTGCCGAGCGTGTCCATGGCTTTAGCGGCTAGCAGCACCATCATCCGCATAGCCTCGATATCGGTGCGGGCTCGGGCGATTATTTCGGTGTTCCCACCTAGCCGGGCGAGCGGCTTCCCGAACGCTTCACGGGTGAGTCCACGCCGACACATCAGGTCAAGAGCCTTCTCGGCGGCTCCGATGCCTCGCATGCAGTGGTGGATGCGGCCCGGGCCCAACCGGAGTTGCGAGATTTCGAATCCCCGGCCTTCGCCCCACAACATGTTGCTCACAGGCACCCGCACATCGGTGAGGCGCAGATGCATGTGACCATGCGGTGCATCGTCTTGGCCGAAGACATGCATCGGGCCAAGAATTTCGAGACCCGGGGCGTCCATCGGCACAAGGATCTGCGACTGGCGGCGGTGCGGTGGCCCGTCGGGGCTTGTCTGGCACATCAGGATCATGATTTTGCAGCGTGGGTCTCCGGCGCCGGAGATGTAGTACTTCTCGCCGTTGATCAGGTATTCGTCGCCGTCGCGCAGTGCTTGGCAGCGCACATTCTTGGCGTCGGAGGAAGCAACGCCTGGTTCGGTCATGCCGAAACAGGAGCGGATCTCGCCGTTGAGGAGAGGTTCGAGCCACCGCTGTTTCTGCTCCGGGGTGCCTACACGTTCGAGGACTTCCATGTTGCCGGTGTCGGGGGCGGAGCAGTTGAGCGATTCCGATCCGAGTGGGTATTTCCCCAGTTCAACGGCGAGATAGGCGTAGTCGAGGTTGGACAGGCCTTGACCTGTC
>JAKZTU010000115.1:0-12383 GCA_047516945.1 Acidimicrobiales bacterium | reverse complement strand
GAGGTCGAGACCGTTGGAGGGATCGGCGTCGACCGTCACCTCCGAGGCGAAGCCGCGCACCCGTGAACTAAGCGGCACCACCTGCACGACGGAGGCACCGCCGTCGATAACTCGCTGAGCGGTTACGACCACCGCCGGGTGACGGAAGCCAGCCTCGCGCCCCGTCGGCGTGCCCAGATCGATCATGACGACGTCACCCGAGGTCAGCATCGAGCCATGCAGTCTCGGCTTCGCTCAGATCGGCCCGCAGGTCGGCGCCCATCCGGTCCTGGCGCAGGCATCGCACCGCGATCGCAACGGTGTCACCCACGGTGGCTCCCAACTCAGCCGCGAGCCTCTTGAGTTCCTGGTGGGTGGAGACATCTATGCGGACACTCGTGCTCTGCATGCAATTATATTAGCAGAATTGCATGCGCTAGACATCTGTGACCGCGTGAACGCGAAACGGCCCGGGCCAAAGACCCGGACCGCTCTTTGAATTACCGCAGCTAACACGCTGGGCCGGGCATTACATCATGCCCATGCCACCCATGCCACCCATCGGATCGCCGCCACCCATGGGCATGGACGGTGCTTCCTCGGGCTTGTCGGCTATGAGGACCTCTGTGGTGAGTAGCAAACCGGCGATCGACGCAGCATTCTGCAAAGCCGCGCGGGTGACCTTGACCGGATCGATCACACCAGCTTCGATGAGGTCGACCATTTCACCGCGGGCGGCGTCGAAACCAGTCGAACCCGACTCGGCTTCCACTCGCTGCACGATGACGGCACCCTCATGACCGGCGTTCGCCGCGATCAGCTTGGTGGGCGCATCAAGGGCTGCGCTGATGATACGGGCACCAGTGGCTTCATCGCCGTTCAGGCTGTCGGCCACTGCGTCGACCGAAGCACGGCAACGAAGCAGGGCTGTACCGCCACCAGCGACGATGCCTTCCTCGATAGCTGCGCGAGTCGCAGAGAGAGCATCCTCAATGCGGTGCTTCTTCTCTTTGAGCTCAACCTCGGTGGCAGCACCGACCTGCACGACAGCCACACCACCGGCCAACTTGGCAAGACGCTCTTGGAGCTTCTCGCGATCCCAGTCGGAGTCGGTGTTGTCGATTTCGGCTTTGATCTGGCTGACACGACCCTCAACGTCAGAGCGCGTTCCTGCACCCTCAATGATGGTGGTGTCATCCTTGGTGACGACGATCTTGCGGGCCTTGCCCAGCAACTCCATGCCGATGGTCTCAAGCTTGAGACCTACTTCTTCGGCAACGACCTGGCCACCGGTGAGGATTGCCATGTCGGCCAGCATCGCCTTGCGCCGTTCACCGAACCCCGGTGCTTTGACAGCAACCGAGTTGAAGGTGCCGCGAATCTTGTTGACCACCAGAGTGGCAAGAGCTTCGCCCGCTATGTCTTCGGCCACGATCAACAGCGGTTTACCCGACTGCATGACCTTCTCAAGCACGGGCAAGAGATCTGCAACATTGGAGATCTTGCCTTGGTTGAACAAGATGTAGGGCTCTTCGAGCACAGCTTCCTGGCGCTCGGCGTCGGTCACGAAGTAAGGGGAGAGGTAGCCCTTGTCGAACTGCATCCCCTCAACAAAGTCGAGGTCCATACCGAAGGTGTTGGATTCCTCGACGGTGACTACACCGTCTTTGCCCACCTCGTCGATGGCATCGGCGATTACCGCGCCGACAGCGGGGTCAGCAGCAGAGATCGAAGCGACCTGAGCAACCTTGTCCTTGCTGTCGTCGACTTGAACGGACTGACTGGCGAGGTCTTCGACCGCAGCGGCCACAGCCTTCTCCATGCCTCGCTTGAGGCCCATGGGGTTGGCACCGGCGGCTACGTTGCGCAGGCCTTCGCGTACCAGGGCCTGAGCCAACACAGTGGCGGTGGTGGTGCCGTCACCAGCGATGTCGTTGGTTTTGGTTGCCACCTCCTTCACCAGTTGCGCTCCCATGTTCTCGAACGGGTCCTCCAGTTCGACTTCACGGGCGATGGAGACGCCGTCGTTGGTGATGGTGGGTGCTCCGAACTTCTTGTCAAGTACGACGTTGCGACCCTTGGGTCCCAGCGTCACTTTGACAGTGTCGGCGAGCTTGTTGCCGCCCGCCTCGAGACCGCGGCGTGCGGACTCGTCGTATTTTAGGATTTTTGCCATGGATGTGACCTCAGCCCATCTTCGCGAGCACGTCGCGAGCGTTCAGGATGAGCAGATCTTCGCCTTCGACGGTGATTTCGGTCCCGCCGTATTTGCTGTAGACGACTGTGTCGCCGACAGCGACATCGACGGGGATGATGTCACCGCTTTGCTCTGAGCGACGGCCTGGGCCGACGGCGATGACTTCACCCTGTTGGGGCTTTTCCTGTGCGGTGTCGGGTATGACCAGACCGCTGGCAGTGGTGGACTCCGCTTCATTGGAGCGGACCACGATGCGGTCTTCAAGGGGCTGCAAGTTCATTCGATCCTCCGAGATCGGTCTTGAGTTGCTGATGTGTAGGTCTCTGAATCGCGTGGGCTAGTCATTAGCACTCTCGACCAGAGAGTGCTAATGATAGGAGCGTCTTGGCACCCGAACAACCCGCGACACCACAGTTTTCAAGCGACCAGATTCATCGCCTGCGGAACACGCCGGATGACGACGAGCCGAGAGTTGACCGCCCGCAGCTCCACACAACACTGAACGCGAATGATCCACTCGGCTACGGTAATAGTTTCGACGACAGCAGATAGTTTGACTCGTGATCCGTCAAAACAAGTCCATTGGTCTAGATCGATTGGTCAACATTGGATTGGCGAGAGTCTGTATCGCAATCGTTGTGATCCAGATTGCTCCGTTGCCAGATCTAGTCGGGCTGCCGGTGTTTGTGGCTTTGACGCTGTATGTAGGGTTCCTTTCGCGCTACTCGGTGCCCAGGACAGCTGCCATACTCGCGGCCACCCTGTATTCGGGGTTGGTGCTTGGATCAATCATCTACTGGGACCCCACACTGGCATATCTGAATCTCCCGGACGCGCTGTGGATGGTGCCGATCATCTACTTTCTGGCCTGGACCGGCAGTGTCTTTATTGTTGCAATCGGCAAAATAGTTCGAGAAAGGACACACCCTGTCTCCGAACCGCGATTCAGCGATAATCCTGGACTGCCGATCGCGGACGATCCGCGTTTCAAGAAGTTGACAGGTGCCGGCTCAGTTGCCAATGACGTTCAGCGGACAAGATTCACCGCAACAAGAGTGGTGAACATCCTTCTCGTGTCTGTACTGGTCTTTGGGGCGGCATCATGTGCTGTCCTGGTGATCACCAGAATGGCTCCAAGTTCGCCAGGCAACGCGTCCATACGAGTAGATATCACCCCGCAGACGGTCGAGGCTCTAACTCAACTCGACGATCTGGCCACGATCGTGGCGGGCCGGGATCCACGCACCTTGGAACGCATTGACACGCTCACCGACGTGATGGAGTCAACCCGGGACTGGGCCACTGAGGAATGGACCTGGATGTTCTTCCCGAATCCGGGCGATCGGCCGATCCCAAAATACTCTGCCGACAGGATTGACGAATTGGCGTCGGATTTGCGAGGTAGTGAGTTTGTCGAAATGTGCGAGACTGTCACCGATGTTGAACAATGCCGCTCAATAGTCGATGGCGTGGCAGACATGTTCCACTCGATAGCGATAGAGATGCGAAAGCTATGAAGGCCAACGGAGACGGCCTTAGCAACCGCTGCACGCTAGGTGCTTGGAAGTTGCAGGGACGGGTCTGCGCCGGTGGTTAGAGGTGACGGACCGTCGGCTCGTAACCGGTACCAAGCAACCGCTGCGACCATTGCCGCGTTGTCGGTACACATAGCCCTGCTGGGGATCACCGCCCTGATTCCGTCGGCCTCACACACCTGCGCGGTTCGGGACCGCAGCCGAGAGTTCGCCGCCACGCCACCGGCCAAACAGATGGCCTTAGCGCCGATCTCGCGAGCCGCGCGGCGGGCCTTGTCGACAAGCACGTCAACCACCGCCTCCTGAAAAGACGCGGCGACATCCGCCGTGGAAACACCGGGGTTCTTACGCACATGGTTGACAACCGCCGTCTTCACCCCGCTGAAGGAGAAGTTCCAGCCGTCGTTGGCCATCGCCCTCGGGAAAGCAATCGAGTCGGGGTCACCCTGAACGCTCAAGCGATCGATAGCAGGCCCTCCCGGATAACCAAGACCCATGAAACGGGCCACCTTGTCGAAAGCCTCGCCAGCGGCGTCGTCGACCGTGGCACCGAGCACTCGGTAACGCAGATGATCCTCCATCACCACGAGAATCGTGTGGCCACCAGAAACAAGCAGCACCACCATCGGCATCTCCAGATCCGGTTCCTCCAAGAACGCGGCATAGAGATGAGCTTCGAGATGGTTGACAGCAACAAAAGGCACGTCCCAAACCAGAGCCAGAGACTTGGCTGCCGACACGCCCACCAACAGCGCGCCGACCAACCCAGGGCCGTGCGTTGCCGCGATCGCGTCGATATCTGTGGTTTCGAGCCCGGCCTCAGACACCGCGGCTGAAACAACCGGCACGATCAGATCCAAGTGAGCTCGGCTGGCAACCTCAGGGACCACCCCGCCGTAACGGGCATGAAGTTCCACCTGGCTCGACACAATCGACGAACGCACCACGGAACCCGATTCCACCACCGCAGCCGCAGTCTCGTCACAGCTCGTCTCGATCGCCAAGATCTGCTCGACTTGGGTGGTTTGAATAGCGCTCATTGCAGTGCCGCCCGTACCCGGTCGATGCGCTCTGCAACCTCAGGTTCGTCGAGAAAACGGATCGACATCACCAGCGCGTCTTCGGAGGGCTCGGTGTAGTAATCGGGCGTGATCCCCAATGGCTGAAACCCGAGACGAGAGTACAGGCGATGAGCACGCTTGTTCGCGGCACGAGCCTCAAGTGTGACCGCAGTAGAACCGTGCTCGCGGGCCTGATCAAGAAGCTCAATGAGCAGTCTTGTGGCGACGCCTTGATGTTGATAATCGGGGTCAACTGCGACGTTGCTGATATGAGCCATGCCGACCAGATAGAGAAGACCAGCATGACCCACAACACGTTCGCCCTCCCCATCGCTCTCGCCGTTGTCGCTGGTCAGTTCTCTGTCGGTGATGGCGACTAGATGCAGGCGATCATCATCACGCATCTCTTTGTGCCATGTCGTGGCCGACCAGGGATCGCCATAACCATGTTCGTCGATAGCCATGACCGCGGAAATATGGTGAACGGTCATTCGCTCGATGCGCACGTCAACAGGCACTAGGTAACAATCCCGATTGGTTGTGCGTCAGGTCCGCGAAGGTAAAGCGGTCTAATCGTGTCGGGACTCACTAACTTGTCTGCCGCGACCGCGGCGGCGGCCAGCTCAACGATGGTCTCAGCACTTGGATAGACGGAACTCCCCTCGGTACCGAGACCGGCCTGGGTGAATGCCTCTGAGTGAGCCTCAACTCCGTCGCCCACAAGGAGCGTCTCGGGAGCTTCGCTAGCCAGCATCACCGCGAGATCGTGAGGGTCGAGCACCGCTGGTTCGCTGATCCAGTCGCCGTTGAATGTGAATGCCGCGTGGAACAATTCGCCGCGACGCGCATCAATAACCGCATCAATCCGTTCGCTGCGATTGCTCGTGGCGTGTTCGTCAGCCGCGTGTTCGCTGGCCTGATCGCGGGCTGCGTGCGCCACCAACTCCAGCGAAGTCACCGAAACCATCGCTGCGCCGAGTGCATGCGCCATAGTGATCGCGGTAGTGATACCAACGCGCAAACCGGTGTAGAGACCCGGTCCGACATCGACCGCGACCACCCCGATATCTGCCATAGCCACGCCGGATTCTTTTACGATTTCGGCGATCTGAGGGACAAGGGACTCGGCATGACGGCGGGGTCGAGCTGACTCGCGTGCCGCCAATACACCATCCGGCCCACCAATGGCGCAGCCCACCCTTGAGGTCGCAGACTCGATCCCTAGAATCAACGGCCCTCCCATCAACGACGCTCCTGTTGCTGGCCAACCCAAGTCTGTATGGCAGCTCTGAGAGCGCTGACCCGGTCACCCCAGCGGTCGCCCACCGCGCAGATTTCAATGCGTCGGTCGTCGTCGCCGTCACCAAAGGTGATGCTCACATCAAGATGGTCGGCTGGCAGGGCGGGGAGGATCATCTGACCCCACTCGATCAGAGTGACCCCCCGCTCCAACAGTTCCGGGATGGCAAGATCACGGGCTTCAACGAGATCCTCAAGCCGGTAAACGTCAAGATGATTGACGATCAACCGACCCTCATAACGGTTGGCGAGGGTGAAAGTAGGGCTGGTAACCGGCACGTCCACCCCGAGAGCCGCCGCGAACCCCTGAGTGAAAGCCGTCTTCCCGGCGCCAAGGTCACCGACCAGCACCAAAAGGTCACCGTCGTCAACCAGCCCGGCGATAGCCCCGGCAAGCAGCCGCGTCTGATCCACCGCCGCGGTTAGGCACACGACAGGAGGGGGATTGAGCTGCTGAGTCACGGCGGGTTCACCGGGGATCTGCGGCACCGTCCGCAGCGGAAGCGGAGGGGGATTGAGCTGCTGGGTCACAACGGATTATCTCTCAGTTTTGATTGAGCTGCGCACAGCCTGTTCGGTTGCAACAAGCGCCAAGGCGCGCACCTCGTCGACATGAGCATCGAATTCTCCGGTGGCGGCTGCAACAAAGGCGTCACCATCGGAACGAGTGTGAGGAGGAAAGATCGCACGAGCCAAACCATCGTGCGCTCCTTGAGCAACCACTTTGCATCCAACGGGGTCTAAGCGGGCATTGGTTATAACAACACCAATCACTGTGTTGCCGCCATCTGTAGCAAAAGAGTCACCGCCGAAAGACTCGGGCCAATCCTCGAAGGCACCCTCGGCGATTTCGGCGGTGACGGTTCCGTCATCGATATCGCCTGCGGCGTTGTTGGCTACCAGCACAGTTACCACCAACTCGCCTTTGCGGACGGTGAACATCCCGATCCCGCCAGGGTATGGGTCGTCTGGCTGTCGCCACTTGCCCACGGTGGCTCCTGCGCCGGCGCCGAGGGGGCCAACCCCAGGATCTGTGCTGCACGCAGCCAACGCCCTAGCTCCCTCTTTTGGACCGGGACGGACCGCTGCGTCACCGACACCGAGGTCATACAGGCTCATCGCCACGACAATCGGCACGTTGGCGCTCTTGGTCTCGAACCCTCGGCCCTGAGCCTCAAGCGCTGACACAACACCATCGGCGGCGGACAGCCCGAAAGCCGACCCCCCGCTCAGCACCACTGCATCCACATGGTTGACGAGTCGAGTTGGGTTTAACAGTTCGAACTCTCGGGTTGCTGGGGCACCCCCGCGGATTTCGCCAGAAGCGGTAGTGGAAGGCGGCAACAGGACGACCGTGCAACCGGTGCGCGCTGCTGAGTCGGTCCAATGTCCGACAGTCACACCCGCAATTTCAACCTTCACCCCCCGAAAACTACCGGCGTTTGACTTTCGTAAGCCACCGCAATCGTATTCCAGGGATTCCTTGTTGTATTTTCAGATATATCATGTATCTTCACCTCGACGGGACAACGACTCACAGGCGGGCACAATGTTGCGAACAACTAGCGGGACAAGAGGCGGACTTTTCCCACGCCGTGTTGAAGCACCGTTGAGCGGGTTGATACTGCGATCCGTTGGCGGGTTGGTAAGCAGGAAAGTCCCGTGTCGCGTCAGCGATGCACCGGGCGGTTCGGTGCGTCGTGTCAGCGGCGCGTTAGGCGGTTTGGTGCTGCGGTGTGTTGGTGTGTTTTTGTGTGCTGTGCTCGTGGCCTCCGGTTGCAGCGACGACGGCAGCAATGCGGCTGAGTCGGTCACGACCACGATCCCACCAACCACCGCAGCACCGATTACTACCGTACCTACCACGACCACCGTACCTACCACGACCAGAGTGCCGCCGACTACGACTACGGTGACACCTTCAACCGTGTCTTTGGTTCCAACGACACCTCCAACTTCGGCGGCTCCCACCACCACGGGGGTTCCCTTGAGCGAGGAGCAGCAGATCTTTGCTGCTATTGAGCGCTACTACGAAGTGCTGATCGAGGCCAATGATCCTCCGGATCCGGCCAGCCCGCTTTGGGACGAGGTAGCAGTGCCTGAGTTCGCTGACAGACTCAGGGCGAAAGCTCGTGAGAACCTTGAAGTCAGAAGAGCGGTTCGTTGGGCCGAAGATCGACAACCTTGGGTGAAATCACCGCACATCGTCTGGAGGCAAGGATCCATCGCGGTAGTCGACCTCTGCTTGCGCAACAACGGCGTGCTGTACGACCTTGGCACCAAGGAGATCATTGACGACTCGGTTGGCTACTACTGGCGACAGGTGACTGTTTCCAACCGCTACGGGAATTGGTTGGTCAGCGGAAACCAGACAGTCCAGAAGTTTGACGCGGAGGAAGCATGTATCGCTTCATATCAATAACTGTCATCTTGGTTCTCGCATTGAGCACCGGGGCGTCGGCCGATGGTACCAACGTCGAGGAAACAGTCGGTGGCGTGGTTGTTACGGCAGGTTCGTCGGGGTCTCTGACCACCACCTCGCATCCAGGCCGGCCGGGAACTGGCCCGACGATCTACTGTGGTTGGTTCCGCTTCACGGGTGGTTTCGGTTCAGAAGTGTTCGATCTCGTCGGAGATCCCGTCAGTCCAATAGTTGGCCATGTCTATGCCCTCAACTGCTGGACCGACGACCGCGCCGACCCCTACCCCGGATACCCAATAATCAGGCGATACCCTGGGAGACGCGAGATACCCGGAGAAGCTGTGCCGGACGGGGAAGCAGCGCAGTTCGCGATCGCTCACATCAATTTCGAGCTTCCAGAGATTGAACTGTCGCCACCGCGACAACAAATCGTCGGAGTTCCGAGTTGGTTGGCGGTGACGAGTCAGCTTCACTACGACCAAGTCTCGGCCAACGCTGGCCCGGTGTGGGCCACCGTTTGGCCATCATTCCGCGATGTCACCTGGGATTTGGGCAATAGTGAACCGCCGAAGAAATGCACGCAAGACGTTTCT
Organism: Acidimicrobiales bacterium; assembly: GCA_047516945.1. Classification (GTDB taxonomy): domain Bacteria; phylum Actinomycetota; class Acidimicrobiia; order Acidimicrobiales; family Aldehydirespiratoraceae; genus VXYK01. The sequence continues at coordinate 3,297 of JAKZTU010000115.1, read as the reverse complement.
AAAGTGTGGGATTCGACCACGAACCAGCCTCAGACCAGCCGCTGCACCTACACCTACACAAACAGCAGCGGATCACCGTTCGACCTGACAGCCACTGTCCGCTGGAACATCTGGCAACAGACCAACACCAATCCCAGTTGGCATTGGTGGGGAACGATCAGCCGCTCAACCACAATCCCCCTCCATGTCACCCAACTCCAATCTGCGATCCGCTGACTGGCGCTACTGGGTGAGTAACGCTCAGGTCAGCTTGCGGATTACTGAACTGAGAGTGTCGGGAAGGTCCCCAGCGATCAGACCGGGGCCTAGTAGGGAGCCCGCGGCGCCGTGCACATGAGCGGCGACGGTTGCGGCGTCGAGAGCTGTCAACCCCTGAGCCAGTAGAGCGACAACGAATCCGGCTAAGACATCGCCGGTTCCGGCGGTCGCCAAAGCCGATGTTCCGGAGGTGACCACTCGGATCTGTCCGTTCGGCGCGGCGATCACCGTCGACGGTCCCTTGCGGATCACCGTGACCGCGTGTTTGACCGCAAATTCTCGGGTTCGTTCGAGACGGTCAGGGCCAGCATTCCCGCCCAGTCGCTGCCATTCCCCGTCATGCGGTGTCAAGATTGTGGGTGCTGAGCGGACATCAAGCGTCTCCGCCACCTCAGCGGTCAGAGCATCGCCATCGATCACCAGCGGTACTCCAACTTCAAGCATCGCCCGAACGCTTTGGGGGTCTGCGTGGCCGAGACCAGGACCAATAAGTACGGCTCGGACACGGTCGTTGAGCCCCTCAAGAGCGTCACCAGCCCACCCGAGAGCGGGCAACGGCAACAGAACAGCCTCGGTCGGTCCTTCGTTGCCGCGCCCGCCCGGCATGGCCAACTGCACCATCCCGGCGCCGGCGCGCTGTGCCGCGCGGGCAGCCAACCAAGCGGCTCCCGTCATGCCGCCGGAACCACCGACAATGCGCACACCGGAACGCCACTTGTGGTCTTCGGCTGACGACTTCGGAATGAGAGCCGCCACATCGGCATCTTCAATCGCGTGCCGTGAGGGGTTGCCCACATCCAAGCCAATATCGACCACACGTACTTCGCCGGCCAGCGAGCGTCCCGGCTCCAATACGAGCCCCGGCTTGAGTGCCGCGAAAGTAACCGTACGTTCCGCTGAAAGCGCAAGGCCGAGACGCTCACCTGTCAAACCGTCAACACCCGACGGTATGTCGACAGCCATGACACGCTGAGCTTGTGCGACTACCGGGGGTAGGTAGGGACGGGTCAGGCCAGTTCCGAAGGCGGCATCAATCACCAGGTCAACCGGCCGCAGCGATTCCGGGGCGTCTAACGCATCAATAACCGAAACCCGCACTCCCCGACGGGAAAGGTGCGCCGCTGCCCCCCGTCCGTCGGCGCCGTTGTTGCCCGGCCCAGCGAGCACGGTCACGCGACGTCCGTACACCCCGCCCATCAAGTCGATGGCTTCTCGGGCGACGTGGCGTGCTGCTCGATCAATCAACACCTCAACCGGTTCAGGCGCAGCCTCGTCAATCGCTGCCATCTCGTCGGGAGTGACAATCACCAACATCAGCCGTGGCCCCCCTGAACCAGGGTGCCGGTGGCCTCACAGAGGTGAGTCGCGAACGGAGTCATTATTCGGCCAGGGCTACGACCACAGCTTGAGCCAACTGGTCGGTATGGCTGAGCGTCACCGCGAAGCGGTTGGCGCCGAACGCTTCGGCCTTCTCGCGAGCGCTGGCATGCAACCGCAGTTCGGGACGACCATCATCATGGTGAAGCACTTCGATGTCGCGCATCTTCATCGCGCCGAGACCGCAACCCATCGATTTCAGAGTTGCTTCTTTGGCAGCAAAACGAGCAGCCAATCGAGGCACCGGGTCGCCGGCTTGGTTGGCGTAAGCCACTTCGTCGGCCCGAAACACGCGATCAATCAGTCCGGGCGTTCGTTCCAGTACGTCGCGGAAACGATCGATGTCGACGAGGTCGGTTCCGATACCGAGCACCCCGACAGCCTACCGCGCCGCTAACTCGGCGTTCGAACCGCCCACCAAGCGCAACAATGAAGGCACTCAATGGCCGCATCGTCCCCTTCGGCGCTGTGGACCCGTCAACAGGCTGACCAACCATCAGAACTCTCCTATCAGATCACACCCAACCACGACCGGTCTCAAAACCTTGTCCCGCGACTGATACCACACCGAGCTTCAGGATGAAACCGAAACAACACCGAAGACACAAACCCCGGCTGGCAACAACAGCACCAACCAGCATAACCCCCTGAACGTCGACCCGAATATCAGCTACGCGTCGGATTGCCCAGAGTTATGCTGTTATTCCCCCAGCAGATAATCGTGTTGTCGTTGCGTATCCCGCAACTCCACCTACACACCGACCTGGCCCCATACGGCTGCAACCGTGCCGCAACCGCGGTTGCCTTGCTTGCGGCGAGTGCCACCAAACGGGTCAGTCGTTGTCTCGCAGGAACTGTTCGACTTCGGCCAGGAGGGTCTCGGGGTCGTCGCTGAGATCTGTGTCGGTGTCGGTGTCGTCGATTGGGTCGCTACCGTCCCAGACCTCCTCAAGATCGGTGACGTAGGTTCGGACCCGACCAGCACCACGATGTCCCGTTCGCTCTCGCGTACCACACAGGAACGAAACAGGCTGGTCGGCCAACTCCGGGAACGCCGACGCCGATGGTCGAGGTGAACCAACGGGCGGCCCGCGGTGAAGTCGCAATCTGCGCCCGGGCAGAACCAGCGATGCTCGTGCCAAACCAACCGCGTCTGCCGCCCAAGATGAAACCTAAACCCCCAAGACACCAACCCCGGCCGGCAACAACAGCACCAACCAGGATCACCCCTGAACGTCGACCCGAATATCAGCAATGCGACGGACGAGTTCCTCGAGGCCCGTCGCCTTGTTCGGGACAGCTTGAACGTCGACCCGAATATAAGCAATGCGGCGGACTGCCCAGAATCACCGCGCGGGAAGAATCAGTGAGGGGACGCCCCAGCAGACGGCAGTGTCGTCGCTGCGTACGGCGCAACTATGGCCGTCGCCTGCGCTGACAGATTTGAAACCACCTGTCGGCGCGTCAGCCTGCCCATATTCGTTGTTTCCCCAGCATACGGCTGTGTCGTCGCTGCGTATGGCGCAACTATGGGCGTCGCCTGCGCTGACAGATTTGAAACCACCTGTCAGCGCGTCGGCCTGCCCATATTCGTTGTTTCCCCAGCATGCGGCAGTGTCGTCGCTGCGTATTCCGCAACTATGTCTACTGCCTGCGCTGACA
>JAKZTU010000114.1:0-4569 GCA_047516945.1 Acidimicrobiales bacterium | reverse complement strand
TGACCGGACACGTCCACGACAAGATCGACTGGGTGCAGCTTCCCTACGCCGGTGTCGAACCGTTCATTCACATGCTCGACCGCGAACGGCTCTGGACATGTGGCAAAGGGGTCTATTCCCGGCCAGTGGCCGAGCACATCCTGGCCTTGATACTGGCCGCGTTCCACAACCTCGGCCCCTATTCTGCGGCAAGCGAGTGGACCGACCCGGTGGGCCGAAACCTGCACGGCTGCCGGGTGCTGATCCTCGGAGGCGGAGGCATCACCGAGCATCTGCTGGCACTGCTAGCCCCGTTTCATACCCACAACGTGGTCCTGCGGAGAGTGCCGGTTGACCTTGACGGAGCCACATCCGTGGGCACGCTTGATGACCTCCACGATGAGCTTCGGCTCGCGGATGTGGTTGTGGTGGCCTTGGCGGTGACCCCCCAGACCGTTGGCGTGATCGGCGCAGAAGAACTCGAGATCATGGGCACAAAGAGCTGGTTGGTCAACCTGGCTCGGGGCGTGCACGTCGATACCGAAGCCCTCGTCGCGGCGCTGAGCTCGGGCAGCATCGGAGGTGCATGCTTGGACGCGACCGACCCCGAACCACTCCCCGAAGGCCACCCACTGTGGACCTTCGACAATTGCATCATCACGCCCCACGTAGGCAACACACCTCTCATGGGACTCGATCTACTGGCCGATCGGGTCACCGAGAACACTCGCCGCTACTCAACTGGCGAGAAACTTCTCGGCCCAATAGACCTCGATCTCGGCTACTAACCTATGGACTCCAATCCCCAGCAAAGCGAACCAACTCATGACTGACATTGATCTGGCAGAACTCCGGAACCTGGCAATCGCACAACTCGCTTTGTCGTACTCCCCCTACAGCGACTTTCCCGTCGGAGCCGCTGGAATCGTCGATGATGGTCGCACCGTCGTCGGAACCAACGTCGAGAACGCTTCCTACGGACTCACCCTCTGCGCGGAGTGTTCAATGATCTCCGACCTGGTTCGAACCGGTGGGGGTCGCCTGCTGGCCGTTTCCACCGTGCAAGGAGACAAGACGCCGGTCGCTCCCTGTGGCCGTTGCCGCCAACTGCTGTTCGAGCACGGTGGCGGCGACCTGATCGTCGATTGGGACCCCGAACCTCTGCTCCTGGGCGCGTTGATCCCCGAAGCTTTCGGACCCGACAATCTCACCTAGTCGCGCCCAGCCGTCTCCGCTCGACCTCTTAGCTGCCGCCGAGCATTGAGCGCAGCATCCAAGCAGTCTTTTCGTGCTCTTGGAGTCTCTGCGTCAGCAGGTCTGCAGTTGATTCGTCACCAGCCCGTTCGATGGCCGGAAACACCTTGCGAGCCGTGCGTGCCACGGCCTCGTGACCTGCAACTAGATCAGCAATCATCTGTTCAGCGCTGGGCACACCGTCGGCCTCTGGGATCACCGTCAGATCCGCAAACTGCGCGTAACTGCCGGGTGCGAATACGCCCAGGGAGCGGATTCGTTCGGCCAAAAGGTCAACCGCCACCCACAGTTCGTTGTACTGGGTTTCGAACATCAGATGGAGCGTGTTGAACAGGGGGCCGGTGACGTTCCAGTGATAGTTGTGCGTCTTCAGGTAGAGCGTGTAGGTGTCGGCCAAGACGTGGCTAACGCCGTCGGCCACAGCGAGGCGATCCTCTTCGGGAATGCCTATATCAATGATGGGAGCGGCGATAGGACTGGTCATGCGAACCCTTCTTTGCAATCGGTTATTGGGCCAAGGATACGGACTAGCCGAAGGGGTTGTCGGGACTGATCGGAACCTCAGCTTCGGCGATACTCAAGAGCCGCGCCACATGACCGAGTGCTGCCTGCGCAAAGGCCGCTTCCGTTCCTTCGACAACCGTTCGCTGAGCAGACGTCCGCCCCTTGGCGTCAGCAACGAACAACTCAAGCACCCCGGAGTTTGCGAGTTTGTCTTGATTGCCACTGTCGGAAATCCAGTTGGGAAGGATCGAGAATTCGTATCGTTCGGCCGCGGCAGCGCTCACAGCACGATTCCAATCGTCAAGTTCGACAGCGGTCACAGCAACCAATTCGGGGTAGCAGTAGCTCACTTCGCCGAGCCGTTCACATGCCGCGCCGCGGCCTAGAAATTCCAGAAATGATCCGGCGCGAGGGCCTTCCGGCCAGCCGAAGAAAGCGGTGTACAGGGCCTCAAAAGCCTCCGCCGGGGTGATGCCAACGATGCGAGCGGCGTCAAACAGAGCCGCTTGGATACTCGCCGCTCGCCACGTTTCAAGCTCGCTGAGCAGTCGTTGGCTCACCCAAAGGAAGCCACGCTGCTGATTGGAAAGATCCTCGGTCGTCTCGGGCAACACATCAGCGACCATCAGTCTCGAAGCACTCTCCGAGAATCGCTGCGACCAAGACTTTGCGGTGAGACGCTTGACATCGATCCAGTCTCGATCGGCGTCGCTCAACGGCCCTACGCCGAGCGCATCTATGTGGGCGGAAAGATCAAGGTGAGGCTGCTGCACGACACTCACTACTGAATCAAAGGGTGGACTGTAGGCAGGCGGGGCTGTCGCTTCGCTCCCGATCAGTTGTGAGATCGCATAAAGCTGTTGTTGATTGCTGTTTGCATCGCCTTCGTAGACGACGTTCCAAAGACGCTCATACTCCGCAAAGGCACCGTTGAGCGTCGCGAGATCCAAGTCAAAGTCGAGAGCACGTCTTACTTGGACCTTGAGAACGAGGTAACGAAGTAACTGTGGGGGCAGGCAAGCCACAAGTTCCGAGGCGCTGAGGCCGATCCCCCTGGAAGAACTCATCTTGGCCCCTCCCAGAGTGAAGAACTCATAGGAGAACGAAGTTGGCACCGGACAGTCGAGAACCTCGCGGGCCAGCGCCGCGGCTACCTTGTGCGACCCGCCCGCACCCATGTGGTCCTTGCCAGCGCCTTCCACAGTCACCGGCAAAACCTTCCACTTAGCGACCCACTCAAGTTTCCACGGCAGCTTCCCAGCGCCCCCGAACGGGGAGACTCGGCCGACCGCACCACAACCCTGCGCCCAAGCAACCAGATCAGGTTGGCATTCGTAAGCCACCGTTTCGCCGTCGTAGTCCGAGGCAAAGGTCGTGCCGATTCGTCCGCAACGCTCACAGATCGGCTGGAAAGGCAGCCAGTTGTCTGGCCGCACAGCTCCGGTTTCGCGCAGATAGATCTCGCGAACCTGCGAGGCCCGACGCAAGAACGCATCGATCGTGTCGTCAAAGCGACCCGCACGGTAGATATCGCTCATGTAGTAGAACTCGGCCTCAACTCCAAGGGGCGCGAAGGTGGAGGTGAACTCAGCGAAGTAGGCCTGCGCCATGTTCTTGCTGGCCGACTCCGTGTCGCCGGCCAGCTCGCGGGGTGGCGGCACGGCACAGAGCGGCTTGCCGAGGTGTTCGCGGAAGTACTCCCCCGTTCCATGCGGGATCTCATCGACTGGGTCCATGTCGTCGCAGCCGTATGTGAAGCGCGCTTGTTGACCGTTGCGGCTCGCTACCCGCAGCAGGGCGTCATGGGTCAAGACCCCTCGAAGCGAGCCAACATGTGCAACTCCGCTCGGGGTCTTTGAGTCGTTGATGAAGATCGGCGACCGAGCCCGCTGAAGCGTCTCGTCTATCCAGGTCATGTGGCCTTCGGGTTGTTCTCCGTAGCGATGGACCCGTCAGCCTAGCTAGCCAACCCCCGCGCCGTGGGGCCATATACGGTGCGCTGTCGCGTCGCTGACGATCCCAGGAGACAGGGCGAAATCGGTCTTAGCCTTCTGCTGTCGCGTCAAAAAGTACAGTATGCGGGACCACCGTAGTTGAACTGCGTTGAGATGTCCGGAGGGAACACTGTCATATCGACGATGATTCAACTCCAGCATGTCGTGAAAATCTTCGGCGACGAACCCCGCGGTGATGCGCTCAGCATGCTCTAGGCTGGATGTTCAAAAGACGAGATTCAGGAGCGAACCGGGCATGTGGTCGGTGTCGACGACACTGACTTCGATGTCGAATCCGGTGAGATCTTTGTGGTCATGGGCCTATCAGGTTCTGGCAAGTCCACGCTCATTCGCTGCGTCAACCGCTTGGTCGAACCGACTGACGGCCAGGTAATCGTTGACGGAATAGACGTCACCGCCCTTGACCCCCGCCAACTCCAAGAGTTTCGTCGCAACAAGACCGGAATGGTCTTTCAGCACTTCGGCCTGTTCCCTCATCAAAACGTGCTTTCCAACGTGGCCTTCGGGCTCAAGGTCAAAGGCGTTCCACTCGATGCCCGCAACCAGGCAGCCGCAGAGGCGCTCGAACTGGTCGGACTGTCGGGCTACCAAAACAGCTTCCCTAACCAACTCAGCGGGGGGATGCAGCAGCGAGTCGGACTCGCGCGCGCTCTCGCCAGCAACCCCGACAACACGTGGCCCTTGGCGAAAACGTGGGTTGGGGGTGTAGCTGAGGGTCCCTGAGATGGGGTCGAGGCCCTGCTGGCATCGGTGGTTGTGACACCGCCGAGCCAGGAGGGCCTCGATGAGTTCAGATGTTATGCGGGTGCGGCTGCAC
>JAKZTU010000113.1:0-12894 GCA_047516945.1 Acidimicrobiales bacterium | reverse complement strand
TTGATCTCCTCGAGACTGAAGAAACGCCAGTTGACCGTGAGGTCGGTTTGTTCGCGTACCGCCCGTATCCAGCGTGAGGTCTGGTAGGCGTACGGGCACATGACATCGAAGTGGAAGTCCACGCAAGTCGGTCGATCCATGACGAAACCCTATTGCTTTTCACCGGTCGGGCCACCGAGACATCCGAACTCAAATTGCCTCTGCAGCACAAGACGATCCTCACCGCGATGTGCGAGCACGGGCATTTGGATCTTTCGGCCTACGAGTCCTACATCTCTGGTGCCGTGAGCGACTTCGACCTCTTCGATGAGGCCATCGCCGCGTCCTTGCGCAGCGTTCCGGTTCTCAGCTGAGTCCCTTCCGGGCTGGTCAGCACCAAGGGGCTGGTCAGGACTTGGGGGTCAGGTCGAACAGTACCCGGGTTCCTCCGGGGAGTTCTGCTCGTTGGCGAACATCGAAACGCTCGTAGATCTGCGCCTCAATTACTCCGAGCGTGTAAGCGTCATGGGTACCGGCGCGCTTGTGGCTCTTGAGTTCCTTCACCATCTGGTCGGATTCAGTGGGCACTTCTAGAACCACTTCAGCGTCGAGGTGGTAGAAAAAGTCGAGAATCGCCGCGGTCGGCACGTTGTGGGTGAGAGCCAGGTGATGGATCACCGCGAGCGCGAGTACCAACTCCGGTTTTGAACGCTCGGTGAGCGCTGGGCGTTCGGTGCCGCGCCAACCGATCCCAGGGGTCGGATCCGCAAAGTTCACAACCAGCGGAATGATCCCATCGCGGCCGTCTTCGCGTAATGCCCGGTACAGGCGGTCCACCACCAAGGCATCGGTATCGAGGGCTAGCACCACATCTGCATATTCAACGGCAATCCGGCTGAACATACCGTCGTTGGCGCCGATGTCCCAGACCTGTGAACGGTGTCGTTGCGCCACAACTCCGCGTACGAAATCAGCTTTGCTGAGCAGGTCGTTCGATGCGTAGTGGTTTCGCTTCGAGTAGTCGGCCCACTCAGAATCGGAACGATTCCAACTCAAGTTGTCGACTAGTTTGCGGAGCCGATCGACCAGCGCAACGTAGATCTTCTTGTTGTATCCGGCTCGTTTCAAGTCGTTGACGGTGTCCGCAGATCCCCCGCGGAAACGTCTGTCGGCCTTGGCGTGCAACCACACATGAGGGATCAGTCCTTTGCCGGAGTGGCGCCGACCCTGCAGCACCCTTCGTGCCTGTTCCGGGGTGATCCCGTCAACGGCTCCTCGCATCCACGGTTGATGTGGGAGGTCCTTGTAGGCCGTGAGCATCAGGGGGTACAGGAACATCTGGCAGAACTGCCGGTACCCCCACCACGGTTCGCCTGTCCGGTAGGTCTCAAACGAGGCGATGTCGATGAATGTCGGCTTGGCCCCCACGAATTGGATGTTGTAGGGCGTTGCGTCCTTGCTGGTCATATCTTCATCAATCGCGGCGCGCAGGAGTTTGAGCGTGAGACTCGCCGCGTCTTGCAACATGGAGAACGGCCACTCGTGAACGTAGGTGATCACGTCAACGGTCACATGTTCAAGCACCAACGCCCAGTCAAACCCGTTGGGTGCCACCGTTTCGACCGCCTCGCTGCTGATCAAGTCTCCGGCCTTGCAGGCTCCTCGATAGAAATTCGTGGCGGTCAACGCGGCGAAGTCGGTTGCCGCGGCTTCGTTGAGACCTCGCAGCACGCGGTTGCCGTCACGCCAGACACGCGAGTTTGGATCACGGAACGATCCGCTGTCGTAACGAACCGACTCCGGGCCGCTACCCGGAATCATCACTGAGTGGGTTCGACGGGCTCGCCGACTCCTTCGGAGTCGTCGGTTTCTTCGTAGATCGGGGTCTCGTCTGTTTCTTCGTGGATCGGGGTCTCGTCGGAGGATTTGTTCTTGCCGAACCCCAGCTTGGCGAGCACTGCGCGGCCTGCCACCGCAATGCCGGCTCCGCCCGCTGCAACCGCGCCGATGATCGCGCTGCCAGATGCCGGGTCCAGATATGCACTGATCATCTTGGTGTCACCCCCGTTGTGGTTCCCGAACCCTAACAGCAACACCAAAGCAAGCACCACCGTGGACGCATCACCCGCTATTCGAGCACTAAGCCTCGCCGTGCCGCTTGAGGAGTCGGTGTGCACGGTGACGCACGCGGGCAGACGGACTCTGCGCGAGCTGTCTTGCTATTTCAAGGCCAAGTTCTGACATCTGCTGGTCTTGACGGAACAGTCCGGCCAGCAGCGTCCTGGACAGATCCGTCCCTTCGCCTCCTGCAATCCGCCTAGCCAATCCTTCGATCTGAGGACTCGGATTCGCGGCTGCGAGTTTTCCGACCGCTTCGGCCGTTACGTGCCTCACTTCGAAGCGTGCGTCTGCGGCTAGCGCTGCCAGAGCAGGCTGCATGTTCGGCCTATGCCCTGAGCCAAGCAACAAAGCAGCATCTTGCCGCTCCTGCGAAGACCCAGACGCGAGCCGCGCAATCGCTGTGTCGGCCTCATCCCCGCTCAGCGCACCTATAGCAATACCGGTTGCGGTGGCAATGCTGGCACCTGACACAACTCCAACTACTCCAGCGGCGTTCCCTATGGCATCAATGTTGCTGGCCAGCCTCTCGCTGATTCGGCTTGGCACCCGTTCAGATTCATTGATGATGCGAGTGCAGGCGTACCTCTTGTCGCGTTCGTACGCGCGCGACTCAAACAGCAATTCGATAACCGGTTCCCAGCGGGCAACTCCAGGAAACCAGAGGTTCAACGATGTGAGAACACCGCTGTTATCGGATCCCCCGAATTCGAAGGAGCCTTTCTGGGCCGACGAGACCTTGTCCCTAACAACGTCTGCTAGACGATTGATGATCGGCTGAGCTTCAGCTTCATCCAGTTCAGACCAGGGTATTGCTGACAACGCCGTGGATTCACCGTTTCTGGCACGGTGCTTCAGCTCAACTAGTGCTTCAGTATCGTGATTTGCCACCAGCCAGCGGAGCGCAGCTGTCCCTGAACGACCGTGGTCCCGGTAACCAAGCTCACAAAGCGCAGTTCGTTCCGAAACGGCTACGTGGTCGAACTCAAGCTGGATAATCACAAAAGGAAGACAGCTAGACCAATCGTCAAACACCGCGTGAGGGAGAGCGGCGATCATTTCGGCCACAGCTTGGTGAGCGCGACCATCTGCGGACGACATCAGACCCTCGGCCGCGCCGAACACCGCATGCTCGGCGATGACCGTTTGAAGGATCCGCTCGTCGTCAACTGTTGTATCCCCACCCATAATTCGGGGGATCCAAATTAAGAGATCGGTAGCACTTGCCTGATCCATCAGGTCACCGGCTTTCCGGAGAGCGTCGAAATTCGCGGGAGCTTCGGTGGAGGTCCAACCACCGCTCGGGATTCTGTTTACGAACTTCACGATCGCTTCGGTCGGACCGACTCGCCTGAGATGGGTGATGGATGACTCCAACGAAGAGCAGTCTCCACTTCGGCGCAGGGCGTCAAGTCCTTCGACCAACTCCCCGACTTCGTCACGCGAGTCCGCCGCGCTCACGAGGCGGTACCGTGCCCTAAGTGATGACAAGTGTCTCCATGTGCCGTGGTCGCCTAGGAGATCGGCGTTTAATTCAGCAGAGAACAGACCGGTAGCGCTCGTGTTCCCCTGGTGATACAAGAAAGACCGCTTATCAGTCCATGAACGGAACTGTGCAGTCACCGCCGCGGAGAGCGCAGTCGATACCGTCTGGGATTGCCACCACGCGACCGCATTATCGGATGTCGTGAGCAATCTGCTCAGGTCGGCTTCGGCGAAGTTGCTAGACGCGTCCATGCTCCACACCATGCCGATGGCCGCTGCTGCAAGAGCAGTGACGGTGACATCGCTGCCATCGACAAAGTTCCGCAACGCGGCGCTAGCGTCAGATCGGACGTCGTCGTCGTTGCCAACATCGAGCGTGGTGCAGGCTCGCTGGACCAGAACCCATCCGAGGTCAGCCGGATCAAGGTCGGCTCCTTTGACCAACTCGTCTAGCACAGCGGTTGCTTCGCCGTGCCCGTCGCGCGGTCCTGTGGCTTCGCCTTGAACGTGGAATCGCCGAAGGGTACATGCCAAGAACACCCCACTAGCTGCTTTTTCGGTTCCACCAGGAGCCGATTGATAAACAGCTCTTAAACGGTCAACGGAGTCTGTTTCTGCCCAATTCCAGATCGCCGCAGCGAACGACCATGTCCAGTCTTCTCCCTCGGTCGGTTCATCTTTAGGGTGTGGGACTTCTGCATGTTGTTTCGCGAATTCATCGACGTCGTCGAAGCGACCTTGGACCAACAGCGCTATCCCTTCTACGGCTCCAATCGGGGTTCCGTAACCGGCGTTGCGGTGCGGCGCCACAAGCCTCGGCGCGATCAGCGCATACCTGAGTTGTTGACTTGGTGCCATGTTCTTGGCCGCTGCTTCAAATGCCGTTCCCTCCAGGACGGGCGAATGTTTCTGGTCATACGCGACCGCCGCCAACCGTCTACGATGCTCCTTATCAATCACCTGGTTCGCGGGCACCAGAATCTTGCGGCCCTTCCCAGCTGACTTCACTTCTTCGGATGTGACGTACACCCAGAAGAACTTCCAAGTTCTCGGATCCTCCGGATCGCACGGATCACACAGCACGAGTACGTGCGGCACGACGTGTTTGGTCCAGTAGTCAAAATGGCGCGGAGGGTTCTCGCTATACCACCAACCGGAAATGTCCCCGTTCTTCTTCGATTGCTCCCTGAAATAGGAAGCCCCTGTCTTGACCTGCACTCCCAGCACAGCCTCACCATCGAACAGGTCTGGCTCCCTGACCTGGACAAAAAGATCGGTGCCGCTGTCATGCTTCCCGGTCGAAACCGGTCCCCAATCGAACAACTCTAAGATTGAACTCAGTTGAGTCTCACCAGCGTGGCCGAGACTTCTGGAGTTATAATTGGATGACATGGGATTGGATGTGAGTCTACTCGGGTGGCAGAGCCAGAAAAAGACGTAACCCCGGCCGTGTGCCGAAGCATTGACGGATCCGGGGCTTTCGCGAACAATCGTACAGTCGGCGGAGGCAATGTCAAGCATCAACAACCAAACAATTGCTCGACGCCTCACGAGAGAGCGACTCAGTTCGTACCTTGCGGAGACCGGTGGAGACCTTCGAGAAGCGCTGCGTCTCTACGACTGGAACATCCGGGCAGGCGCAGCGATACACGAGGACATCGGTCGTTTCGAAGTGGTTTTCAGGAACATCGTCGCCGACACGATCGTCGAACACGGAGTGATCAACAGCTGGGAAGGCCCCTGGTCTCAGCAAGGCCACCTGTTTCACGGCAAGCAGCACAAACCGATGAGCCAAGCCATCGCTAGCGCTCGCGATCGTGCCACTCAGCGTCATCGGCCCGAGGTCTATGGCAAGGTCATTGCCGAGCTGAACCTCGGGTTCTGGCGATACCTGTGCCATAAGAGATACCTGACCTCGTTGTGGGTACCAGCGATTGGGTCTGCTTTCCCTCTGCACCCAGAGACCGGGAACTCCTACCAGATCCGACAAGAGGTCGAGAACCGAATGGAGAAGCTCCACTTCACGCGCAACCGCATCGCACACCGCGAGCCGATTCACCGTCGAGACTTGAACCTTCGCCATGTCGTATCCAGAACGCGTGAACCGCTTGGTCCTCGCCGCTATTGGACGCAACGTCGTAGATTTCGGTGATAGAGAACCCGCACAAGGCAACGTGGAGGCCCGATTCGAGTCGTTGATAACCGCTCCGGGAAACGACTCTGAAGCCCTTCGGGCCTGCCTCGCACGAGAGCGGCGGCCTTTCACTGTTGAACAGCTGGGGAAGGTTCATGCACCTTGTTTGATCGTTATCGGAAGTGAGGACTTCGCGGGGCCGCCTGAGCCGCTCGCCGATGCGCTGCCAAACGCCACGGTGAAAATAGTCGCAGGCATCGACCACTTCGGACTCCCCAAACAATTCGGTTTCATCGACGCCGCCCTTGAGTTCATCGACGCCGTTCCGCGATGGGACTGATTGTTTAACAACTGCGCCGCGCTTTTTGTGCGGGATTGCTGTGAGTGGGTCACACTGCTCGTGTGAAGAAGGTGCTGTGGCGAATCGTTCATCTGCTGGTGCTCGCCACCTTGGCGATCAGCCAACCGTTGCTGAGCATCCTGGGCGAGAACCCAACCTTCTTCACTGCGCATTCGAGTTCACCGGGCCAGATCGTGGCGTTCGCAATCTTGGTCGCGCTAGTACCCGCGTTTGTGCTCAGCGTGGTGATGCTCACCGCACACGCTCGCTCGGATCGGCTGGGGCAACACATCTTCGGGGGCTCCATGGCGGCGTTGACCTTCTTGTTCGTCATCCAGGTGGTGGACGTGATCGGTGGGTTTGCTTGGCTTGTTGTCGTAATCGCCATCGCCGCCACGTACGGCCTGATGACCCTGTATGTGAAGCACGACCGGGTTCGTTCAGTCGTGTCGGTGTTGGCGGTGCTGTCTCCTGCCGTTGTCGTCTATTTCTTGTTCTTCTCAGCAGCCAACAGCGTTGTTTTTCCAGACGATGTCGAAGCGGTGACACTCGAAACCCTGCTCGGGACCGACCTTGAGAACTACCTTGATGGCACTGTCGACAATCCAGACCAACCGGACAGCGCTGTATCCAACGAGGCCGAGCCGCCCAACACGAGCGCTGACCGAGACGATCCCGACAATGCTGCGGTCGACTCAGGCGCCGCTGGCCAAGCTTCGCTGGTCGAGCGATTGAACGAGCGGTTTCCGCCTATCTATCTGCTGGTGTTCGATGAGTTGCCGTGGTACTCGCTACTCGACGAGACCGGACGCATCGACCCAGTCCGCTATCCCAATTTCGCTCGCCTAGCCGAGACCTCACATGTCTTCAACAACGCCACCACGGTTGGTTCCACAACTGAAGTGGCGGTGACGGCCCTGCTTGCGAGCACGCTGATGGGTCATTCGGCTCCCGTCTATTCGATGTATCCCGACAACCTGTTCACCCTGTTGGGTGGGGTGTACGACGCCTCGTCCTGGGACCCTCTCGTTGATCTATGCCCCGATCCAGTGTGTAACGGTTCAACCCCACAAGAGCTCCTCGATCAGATCGCAGCCGACGACACCGCACCGGCAACCACCAGCACCACCACAACCGCCGCACCGCCCACGCCCGCAACCACAGTCGCCGCTTCCTCGACGATCTCATCTGCCACCATCACGAGTCCGCCGACGCCAACCATCGCGTCGGTGCCTGCGCCGACCCACGACGAGGCAGACTCACGCGACAAAGGATCATTGGCTCTGCTGTTTGAGGACGCAGCAATCGTGTTCGGACATCTCCTGGCGCCAGAGGGGATGGACTTGGGGATTCCATCAATCGGTTCCGGATGGGGCAGTTTCGGAGGGGGGCTGACCGAAACCACCGTCCGAACTCCGACCACCGCCCAACAACCCATAGCCACAACTTCCAGCACCACCACAACCACGCAGGTTCCGATCACGACGACCACGCAGGTTCCGACTACGACGACCACGCAGCCGCCGGCATTGGATGCCAACGATGGCTTCCGCCTCGGTGGTGAGCAGTGTCGTCGTTGCTTGGCTTTTCGAACAGAGGTTGCTGCGATACACCCAAGGGATCTCCCCCGCCTACATTTCATGCACACATATTTGCCGCACACGCCTTGGAAGCTGAGACCGGACGGCTCGGGCTATCCCGTAATCGGTATCCCCGGGTATACCTCGAACTGGGACGACGACGGGGTCAAGGCGAGGTTCGGGCAACAACGCCACCTTCTGCAACTCGGCTACACCGACCGTCTGCTGGGGGAATATCTGGACCGCCTTGAAGCAATCGGAGACTTTGACCGCGCCATGGTGATCGTCACGGCGGATCACGGGATCACCTTCGTCGCTGGTGAGCACTCGAGGGGAAACACTTCGAACGCGGCAGATATCGCGGGTGTTCCGCTGCTGTTCAAAGAACCCCACCAGACCAGCGGGACTGTTCAATCCCAGCCCGTGCAGTTGGTCGACATCGTGCCTACGATCGCCGCGCATCTCGGGATTGATGCACCATGGGATTTCGCTGGACGCGACATGTTGCGCGCACAACCCGCGGTAGACCGGGCTGTTCGGGTTGGGACCTCTCTCGTTTCGGTGAAGGTACCGCAGAACTTCACAACGATCACCGAAGAACTGGCTGCCGACATGCACGAAGTGTTCGGTGATGGCCACTCGGGAAGTCTCTACGGACTCGGCGACGCGCACGATCTGATCGGTGCCCCGACGCGGGATTGGGCAACCAACCAATCCGCGCACTGCTGGGTCCAAAGCCGGCCAACAACAATTCCCGAACCTGACGGGTCGATCGGCTACGTGTTCGGGCTCATCGACGCCCCACCGGGCGCGTCGATCCCCTTCGCAATTGTGGTGGACGGTATCGTGGCTGGTACGGCCAGGTCTTTTGAAGACGGCCCAGCTCACCGGGTCTTCGCCATCGGCGATTCGCAGTACTGGCAGGGCGAGAACCCAGCCGTCGAACTCCACGAGATCATCAATTCTCGCCTAGCCCCGATTCCACACTGCTAGTCGCCCCAACGACACACCCGGGAGTGGTGCGGGTGTTTTTCAGCCGGCGCAATCTGTCTACAAGGTCACATCCGCAGTAGCGCGAAGGTCGGAGGCAGAGGCGGCCATGGTGATCGAGTAGGAGCCAGGATCAACCACCCAGTCGCGCACCGCTGGGTCCCAGCGGGCAAAGCAACGGTCCGCCAAATTGATGCGGGCAGTTCCGGTCCCACCCGGGGCCAGAAGCCATCACCACCATGCAACCCCAACCCCGCGCTGAACGTCTTGACCGAGTTGTCAGCCACCAGTTCCTCGTCGACAAACAACGCTGCATGAGCGAAACCGAGGGCGCAGAAGCGGTGACGGCCCAAGCCATCGGTAGCGCTCGCGGTCGTGCCACCGGCGTCATCGGCCCGAGGTCTATGGCAAGGTCATCGCCGAGCTGAACCTCGGGTTCTGGCGATACCTGCGCCATAAGAGATACCTGACCTCGTTGTGGGTACCAGCGATAGGGTCTGCATTCCCCTTGCACCCGGAGACCGGGAACTCCTACCAGATCCGGCAAGAGGTCGAGAAACGAATGGAGAAGTTCCACTTCACGCGCAACCGCATCGCACACCACGAGCCGATCCACCGTCGAGACTTGAACCTTGAACACGAACATTTGTTAGAAACCATCGGTTGGATGTGTGCCGACAGCAGATCTTGGATCAAAGACACGAGCCGGACCCCAAGCGTCTTGGCCGCACGACCGACGGTGAAAGAGTATCGGGAATGAGAAATCGCGAGGAATGGGGTGTTCATGGGATCTGAGTTGGTTGGGACGGTGCGCTGATGGCACCGCCTGTCGTTCTGATTCACGGGTTCGCTACTTCGACGGAACGGACCTGGCGCGAACCTGGGTGGTTTGACCTGCTCAAAGATGCCCGTCGGCGTGCCATCGGTATTGATCTGTTGGGCCACGGTGACGCGCCCAAACCCACCGATCCTGAGGCCTACGACGACCTGGTGACACCTGTTTTGGAGCGGTTCCCCGACTCGCCGGCCGATGTGATCGGCTACTCGCTCGGAGCCCACACGGCGCTCGGTATCGCCATGTCGTATCCAGAACGCGTGAACCGGTTGGTCCTCGCCGCGATTGGACGCAACGTCGTAGATTTCGGTGACAGAGAACCCCCACAAGGCAACGTCGAGGCCCGATTCGAGTCACTGATTACCGCTCCGGGCAACGACTCCGAAGCCCTTCGAGCCTGCCTGGCACGAGAGCGACGGCCTTTCACTGTCGAACAGTTGGGGAAGGTTCAGGCACCTTGTTTGATCGTTATCGGAAGTGAGGACTTCGCGGGGCCGCCCGAGCCGCTCGCCGATGCGCTGCCAAACGCCACGGTGAAAGTAGTCGCAGGCATCGACCACTTCGGACTCCCCAAACAATTCGGCTTCATCGACACCGCTCTCGAGTTCATCGACGCCGTTCCGCAATGGCACTGATCGATCAACAACTGCGCCGCGGTTCGCTTCGTGTGCGGGAATGCTGTGAGTAGGTCACACTGCTCGTGTGAAGAAGTTGCTGTGGCGAATAGTTCATCTGCTGGTGCTCGCCACCTTGGCGATCAGCCAACCGTTGCTGAGCATCCTGGGTGAGAACCCAACCTTCTTCACTGCCCACTCGAGTTCACCGGGCCAGATTGTGGCCTTCACGATCGTCATCTCGTCAGCACCCGTATTTGTGCTCAGCGCGGTGATGCTCGCCGGACACGCTCACTCGGATCGGCTGGGGCAACACATCTTCGGTGGCTCTATGGCGGCACTGACCTTCTTGTTCGTCATCCAGGTTGTGGACGTGATCGGTGGGTTTGCTTGGCTCGTCATAGCGATCGCCATCGCCGCCACGTACGGCCTGATGACCTTGTATGTGAAGCACGACCGGGTTCGTTCCGTTGTGTCGGTGTTGGCGGTGCTGCCTCCTGTCGTTGTCGTCTATTTCTTATTCTTCTCAGCAGCCAGCAGTGTTGTTTTTCCAGACGATGTCGAGACGGTGACTCTCGAAACCCTGCTCGGAACCGACCTCGGGGCCGCCCTGGTCGACCTCGGCGACATTGGTGATGATCAAGACCAACTTGAGAGCGCTGAAACCGACGAGGTTGAGCCGCCCAACACCAGCGCCGACCGAGACGACGGCCGGTCCGCCGACGATGTGGTCGGCGCTGACTCCGACAGTGCTGCGGTCAGCCCAGGTACCGCCAGCCAAGCTTCGCTGGTCGAGCGATTGAACGACCGGTTTCCGCCTGTCTATCTGCTTGTGTTCGATGAGTTGCCGTGGTACTCACTGCTTGACGAGACCGGCCGCATCGACCCGGTCCGTTATCCCAATTTCGCTCGTCTAGCCGAAACCTCACATGTCTTCAACAACGCCACCACCGTTGGTTTCACCACGGAGTTGGCGGTGCCGGCCTTGCTTGCGAGCACGCTTCAGACTCAGCCTGCTCCGGTCTATTCGATGTATCCCAACAACCTGTTCACCCTGTTGGGTGGGGTGTACGACGTCTCATCCTGGGACCCTCTCGTTGATCTATGCCCCGATTCAGTGTGCAACGACTCAACGCCGGAGCAGGTCCTTGATCTGATCGCTGCGGACAACACCGCCCCGGCAACCACCATTCCCACCGCGACCGCCGCGCCGGCAACCACAGTCTCAGCTTCCTCGACGATCTCATCTGCCACCACTACGAGTCAGTCGACTTCAAGCGCAGCGCAAGTACCTGCGCCGACCATCGACGAAACAAGTTCAAGCGACAAGGGATCGTTGGCTCTGCTGTTTGAGGACGCAGCAATCGTGTTCGGGCATCTCGTGGCGCCAGAGGGGATGAACTTGGGGCTTCCATCGATCGGTGCCGGATGGGGCAATTTTGGAGGGGGGCTGACCACAACCACCGTCCCAACTCCGACCACCGCCCAAGAACTGACAACCACGACCACCACGGCCAGCACAACCACCACGGCCAGCACAACCACCACGCACACGCTGCCGCCACTGGATCAAAGCCAATCAACAACCACACTGCAGATCGCCACCGAAGTCGAATCCAACGTCGGTGGCGACCCTGTAGACCCGGAGCGCATCGCCGAGGAACGCGCTGCGTTTCTAGACAGCCTGATCTCCCTCGATACACGAGTCTTCGATTTTCGAAGAGAGGTTGCTGCGATACGCTCAAGGGGTCTCCCCCGCCTGCATTTCATGCACACATTGTTGCCGCATGTGCCTTGGCGGCTGAGAGCGGACGGCTCGAGCTATGCCGATATCGGTCTCCCCGGGTACTTCTCGAAATGGGACAATGACCAACTCAAAGCGAGGTTCGGGCAACAACGCCACCTTCTGCAACTCGGCTTCACCGACCATCTCCTAGGGGAATATTTGGATCGCCTTGAAGCAATCGGAGACTTTGATCGCGCCATGGTGATCGTCACCGCGGATCACGGGGTCTCCTTTGTCGCTGGTGAGCGGTCGAGAGGAGTCGGCGATATGAACGTGGGGGGTATCGCAGGCGTTCCGCTGCTGTTCAAAAAGCCACACCAAACCAGCGGGACTGTTCAACCCGAGCCCGTGCAGTTGGTCGACATCGTGCCCACGATCGCCGCACTGCTCGGGGTTGATGCGCCATGGGATTTCGATGGGCGCAACATGTTCAGCGCGCAGCCGGCGGTAGACCGTGCTGTTGGCGGGACTGGCGGTTCGGTGAAGGTGCCGGAGGACTTCACGACGATCACCGAAGAGCTAGCTGCCGACATGCACGAAGTGTTCGGCGACGGGACCTCGGGAAGTCTCTACGGACTCGGCGGCGCGCACGATTTGATCGGTACTCCGGCGCGGGATTGGGCGACCAACCAATCCGCGCATTGCTGGGTCAAAGAACGGCCAATAGCGATTCCCGAACCTGACGGGTCGGTCGGCTATGTGTTCGGGCTCATCGATGCCCCACCGGGCGCGCCGATCGCCTTCGCTGTCGTGGTGGACGGCATCGTGGCTGGTACCGCCAGGTCTTTTCGAGACGGCCCAGCTCACCGTGTCTTCGCCATTGGCGATTCGCAGTACTGGCAAGGCGAGAACCCAGCCGTCGAACTCCACGAGATCATCAATTCCCGCCTAGCCCCGATTCCACACTGCTAGCCCCCCGACCGACACACCCGGGAGTGGTTCGGGAGTGGTTCGGCCGGCGCAATCGGTCTACAGGGTCACGTCGGCAGTAGCGCGAATGTCGGTGGCAGAGGCGGCCAGAATTATCGAGTAG
>JAKZTU010000112.1:0-4870 GCA_047516945.1 Acidimicrobiales bacterium | reverse complement strand
GTCGAGGGTCTTCAGGGTCAATCGAACGGAATTTCATCATCCCAGGCTTCTCACTGATGTGACTTACACAGTCTCGGTGACCGCTGTCAACAAGGCGGGTAGCCGCAGCCCGACTGCCACCGCCACCGCCACTACCACCGCGCAGTCTGGGACGACGGAGGAGGAGCCGTTCACGCTAGAGCAAGTGAAGATCACCGACATGGAGCAACTCAAGCCTTCTCTATCCGGCCTTATCCCTGGCGTTGACAATAAGCGGGACAGCGTGCGTGTGAAGTGGAAAAAGGTCAATGGTGCTACCGGCTATGAGATCGCCTTCTGGTACCGTAAACCGGCTGGAGACACGACAACGGTTCCAGATATAATTACTGTCCAAAAACTCGCTGAGAGAACCAAACTCGAATGCGAAACACCAGGCAAGCCTGACGGGTTGCCTTGCGGCCCAGATGTCGATCTAGATAATGAATTCCTACGGGGTCAGGTTTCTGGCGCGAACACCACCGAATACCTACACCCGCACGAGTTCGATCGAGAAAAAATACCGGGGCGACTAGAAGTCGCTGTTCGAGCGGTCAACTCGAACGCTAAGGGCGACTGGTCCAAGCCATACAGCCTCCCGGCCAAAGAGTGCGGAAACACAGATTTGGGGCTTAGTGAACTCGGCGCAGCGATAACGATCGCGGAGTTCTGGGGTTGGCGTATCGATATAGCCGGCAGAGCCGAACTTCTGAAATTCATTAACCGCGCTATTCTCGCCGCAGATATCCTAAACGGCTTAAAAAGCGTTTATAGAGGGTGTAAGTCGTTCAAAGACACGGCAGCCGATCTCATAATTGACAGTATTCCGTTCATCCGAAACTTGTTCAACTCGGTCGTGAAGGCTTTCGATGATACAAAATGTACGACCTCAACCTGGACGGAACGGTTTAATCTAGGTTTGTTGGGAGGCGGGTTCGAAAAACACCCAAGAAAAACTTCCTATATTATGTGTGGAAGTCTGTACGACATCAAGGGCGAATTCGATGCAGATTATAAGGTTTATAAGCTCAATTAGAACTCTACGGCACTGGGTCCGCGGTGAATTGATTGGAGCCTCTAGTGGTTGTCGTGGGTTTGATTGCGGGGTTGGTAGGGTCTCCGTCAGTATGTGTGCGGTGCCGCTGGCGGTATGTGATGAGGATCGCAGGGAGCTGGAGTGGCTGTCTCGTTCAGTGTCGGAGCCGGTTCGGGTTGTGCGTCAGGCGCGGGTCTTGCTGGGTGCTGCGCGGTGTTCAGCTTCGACAAGAAGACCCAGATCCAGGCTCTGGACCAGACCCACGACTACCGCCGCAACGGCACCATCGACTTGTTCGCCGCGCTCAACACCCCGCGCCATAGCGACGTGCACGTCATCTCAGACAACGTGTCCACCGACAAGTCCGAACCCGTACGCAAATGGCTCTCGCACCCCCGACGACAACGTTGGCACCTTCACTTCACCCCCCACCACCTAAGCTGGGCGAACCTCGTCGAGTCCTGGTTGTCGATCGTCACCCGTAAAGCCCTCAAATACACGAGTCTTCAACTCCGTAGCCAAACCCCAAGACACCATCGAGCACTGGACAGCCCACTGGAATCAAGACTCCCAACCCCTCAAATTGACCAAACACTTCGATCGCATCGCCAAAACCCACAGGGCCCGAACCACACTCGACCGCGCAACCTAAGCCGCGACACACCACTAGAATCGGGTATCTGCCGGTACGGGCGTGTGCCGTCCTCGCTGCTGTTCGTCTAACCCGCCTCTGGTTCGCTGTACCAGCAGACCTCGGTGTCGTCGGTTCGGAGCGCGCATCCCTCCCTTGAAATGGCTTTGAACCTTCCCGAAGGAGTGTCAGTCGCCTCCTCGATGTCACCCCAGCAGACAAGAGCGTCATCGGTGCTGATCGCGCACGAGAACCAGTCGAATACGGCAACGGTCTTGAACGACCCCGAAGGAGGCTCGACCGGATCCCCGCCGTCATACAAATTCGCGATGTTGTACCAGCAGGTTAGAGTGTCGTCGGTTCTGATCGCGCACGAAGGACCGTAGCCTGTGCTGACAGTCTTGAACGGCCCAAGGGGTGCTTTGCAGGCGGACATGTTGTCATCTGTCTCACCCGGTGTTTGCGGATCGGCGATTACAGCCGCCGGCTCACCTTTGTAGCGGTACAAGAACGTGATCAACTGAGCCCGCGTCAACTGACCGCCCGGAGTGAAAGTCGTCGGCGATGTTCCGGTAGTGATCTTATTGTGCGACAGCCAAGCAACGGGTTGCTGCTGCCAGCCACTGGTAACGTCACTGAACGAATGCGTCGGCGCCGACGGTTCACCCTCGAGACGCCACAAGAACGCTGCGATCTGCCCCCGTGTCAACAGGCCATCCGGCGAGAACGTGGTATCCGACGTGCCTGTCGTGATATCTCTGTCGGCCATCCAAGCAACCGCAGCCGACTCGGCCACGGGTACGTCAACAAAGGAATGCGCAGGCGCAGACGGTCTGCCTTCCATGTTCCACATCCAAACAGCGGTCTCCCCCCGCGTTACAGGCTGGTCAGGCAAGAAACAAGATCCGACAACACCAGCGATGCCGTGGTCAACCGACCACCGCACCGGATCCACATAATACCCCGTGTCAACGTCGCCGTAGCCTGCCACTGCACCAGCAGACGACGCAGAAAGCAACACAACAGCAAACACAGCCACGGCCACCGCCACCAAGTCCTTCGCAAACCTCGACATAGGCAGCCGACGCTAACCCACCAGAACCGCAATCGTCAACGCTGGTCGACGCGCCAGCCCAACAGTCGAGCATGCATGAAAACATGGAGAACTGGTTGAAGATCACGAACCCCGATCAGAACCCCCGCCGATCACGCCCGAATGCGTGGTACTCCTCCGAAAACCGGCTGTCGCAGTTGTCGCACGCACCTTGTGTGCTACTAGAACTGATGACACTCAGGCTTACTGGTACCACGTCCCAATTGGCTAGCCGTTCGCTAGCTGTGTGCTGGCTCGCCGTTTCGTTCGCCTGTGTCACCGCTTCGGAGGTGCGGCGCGGCAACTGGTTCGTGCGTTCCTTGGCGGTGCCTCAGCTAGTGGTCAGTTGATGGGCGTTTGGGAACGTTCAAAACTGTCACCCCCCCTTTTGTGCATGCGGGGTCCGTACCGACAACTCCATACCTGAGAAGCGCATGACCAAGAGCACCACATGACCCAACCGGTTCGGACTGAACCTCTCGCAACGGTGTCTCCACAGCTGGAGTCGGGGCTGAGAATTCCCAGCGGCGAATCTCGCTCTGGGCACCGCAAGTTGCTAGAAACGAACCATGTTTATCGGGTACAACACCAGACAGGAGGAGTTGCGGGCTGAGCTGCGCGCCTACTACCGCGAACTCCTGACCCCCGAAGTCCGCGAGGCCCTCGCAGCCGAGGACGGCTGCGGCCCCGTCCACCGGGAGATCGTGGGTCGCCTGGGGCGCGATGGTTGGCTCACGGTTGGCTGGCCCACAGAGTACGGCGGGCGCGGTTACTCAGCGGTTGAACAGTTCGTGATGTTCGACGAGTCGGTAGCGAGCGGCGCTCCCATCCCCATGTTGACGATCAACACGGTCGGGCCGACGCTGATGCAGTTCGGCACCGAGGAGCAGAAGCAGTTCTTCCTGCCCAAAATCTCCAAAGGAGAGATCACTTTCTGCATCGGATATTCCGAACCCGATGCAGGAACAGACCTGGCGTCTCTAACCACCCGGGCGGTCCGAGACGGTGACGAATACATCATCAACGGCCAAAAGACTTGGACTTCGCTGGCAAAAGACGCCGACTACATCTGGCTGGCTGCTCGCACCAACCCCGAAGTCAAAAAGCACAAGGGCATCTCGCTGTTCTGCATTCCGATGGATACTCCGGGACTCTCGATTCAACCGCTCGACCTGCTGTCGACTCACGACATCAATCACACGTTCTTTGACGACGTGCGGGTACCTGCTTCCACACTCATAGGCGAAGAGAATGGCGGCTGGGGCCTGATCACCAGTCAACTGAATCGTGAGCGGGTCACGATCTGTTCGTCGGGCATGGTTACCAAAGCGCTTGAGGAAACCATCGACTACGCCAAGAACACCAAGCGGGCCGATGGTACGCGGTTGATTGATGCGCCCTGGGTGCAGCGCAACCTGGCCGAAGTCACCGCAGGATTCGAATATCTGCGCCTCGCCAACTGGCAGGTGGCTTGGACGGTGGCCACCAAGATCGATGGTCAGCAACCCGACATGGACACCATCGCCGGATTCATCGCCGATTCCTCTGGAGTGAAGGTGTACGGGACCGAGTTCTATACGCGGGCGTATCGCAAGCTGATGGAGGTGTATGGACCTCAAGCCACTGTTGCTCGCGGGTCGATAGGTCACCTGACCCGCCTTGAGATGCAGTACCGCTCGACGGTGATACTCACGTTCGGCGGAGGCACCAACGAGATGCAGCGTGACCTGATCTCCCAGTTCGGCTTGGGCTACCCGAAAGCAGACCGCTGATGGACTTCACACTTTCCGACGAAGAACAGGCCATCAGCGACCTCGCCGCGCAGATACTCGGCGACAAATCGACTCATGAACGACTCTGTGCGCTGGCCGCCAACGATGATCGGATCGACGCTGAGGCCTGGGCCGCACTCGCCCAGGCGGGCATATTGGGTGCGGCGGTTCCCGAGGAGTACGGCGGCTTGGGGTTGGGGTTCTTGGCGACCGCCATGGCCATGCAGCAGGTCGGCGCAACTGCTTCACCGGTGCCGTTGCTGTCAACCGCGGTTATGGGCGCAATGCCGATCACTGAATTCGGTACTGCCGAGCAACGCGCA
>JAKZTU010000111.1:0-2927 GCA_047516945.1 Acidimicrobiales bacterium | reverse complement strand
AACCCAAACCACACCCCCACGCCTAGCCCAACACGCCCAAACACACCAAACCACACCCCCAACAACCCGACGCGACCCCAACCCGCCACCGGCCCGCGAATCCCGCGCTCACCAAAGGCCAATCGGTGGATTCAGGCTTAGAGCCCACTTCGAGGGGGACAGATTCAGCGACGACGAGCTGCTGGAGTCATGGGAGCTTTCAGTCTTGCTGGAGCCGACGACGGACTGGCCGCAGCCGCCAACGACCCCGCTGGAACTAGCACGCGAGCTGATGCAGACTTATTGGAAGACGACGACCGCAGTCACCGACGGCACGACGTGGGCCGAAATCCGCAGCGCATTGGATGCCGACGTGGGCAGCCGGTACGTCCTGTTCAGCGACGAAGACGGACCCGCCATGTACCTTGCCATCGCTGATGCGAAGCTGGCCCAGGTCGCCGAGCGCGCCCGCGCCGAGCGCGCCGCCCGCGCCGAGCAAGCTGAGCAAGCCGAGAAAGCCCGGATCGCGGCAGGGCTCCCACCCTTGTGTGTGTTGTGTGGCGAAGCCGCGGCGCCCCCCGAGACGGTGCCCGAGGTTGTGGCCACGGTCGCGGTGTATACGGCCCGCACAGCGTTAGACCCGCCACCAGTGTGCTCGTCTTGTGTTGACCGGATCATTGACGACCTGACCGGCGAAGTGCAGGTCTGGCCGCCCGCCGACGCCGAGCACACACGCCCCGCTTAGCTAGGCCAACCCTTAACCTCAACTCGAACCGGAGCTAGACTACGGTAGTAGCAGGTCAGAGCACCCCTACCGGAACCCGTCGAGAACCGGCGAGCCCGGTTGCATCCGCGTGGGCAATAGTCCCAGCCCGAGCTAATTCGAGCGCACCAGGGGCCGCACAGAGCGATGAATCGGCCCCCTAGAGCACGTCGAGCGCCGTCGAGGCGTACAGATGCCCCAGGCCCCACGAGAGCGCACCAAAGCGACAGTGTGAGCGCTCTGGACGCCCTGCGCAGCAGGAGCCGCGCTGTCTACTGCGGTGCGCACACCATGCCCAAGACGATCACAGAAAGCGAACAGGCGGTGCTGCACAGAGGCAACGGAACAGACTACTCGAGGCTCGTCCTATGGAGAGGGTTCGAGATGGTCGTGGACCGCACCAGCATGCTAGGAGCTTCAATCCGCGTGGCCCTAGTGTCAGTGTTCGTATTCACCGCCGAAACCGCACAGAGTGACGCGATCAAGCGAATCAGCCTAAAGCTGGCTTGAGCAGGCCGGCAGGTTGATCGAATGGGGAAACGCCGGCGCAGACGACAACGAACCGCCACCGCGCCGGAACTGGTCGAGGCACAAGCCAGGTTCGCCGCGGTAGTCGAGGCCGTCACGCCGCAGGCCGAGCGGATCATGGCGCGGACGCCGCCACCGGAAACGGCGCGCGTTTGGCGCGCGAACGGTACTGTCATTTCTGTGGTGAAAGGGTCCATTCGTACCGGACGCAGGACAGTGCGTCTCATGGCCGCGGCGAGCAGCGGTTATCTGCTTGGCATGATCCCTTCGGCTGATATCGCGGCCCGCATCAGCCGACGTTCTGACCTGCGCATGTCTGGAACGGGCAACCCGGGTGGCATGAACGCCAGTCATGTGCTCGGCAAGTCGTGGGGAGCGGGTGTGAGTGTGGCCGATATCGCCAAGGGTGTTGCCGCGGCTCGCCTCGGCCGAGCGCTGGCAGGCGACGCCGGTGCCAACCTGGCATCGACGGCCGCAGTCGGGGGCCATTGTTTCCCGCTCGGCCGAACCGGCGGCAAGGGAGTGGCGACCAGCATCGGGCAGGTCATCGGCACGTTCCCCGTCTACCTGCCGTTGGACGCAGCAGTGGCGCTCGCCACTTCGGCGCTGCCGCTCAAGCAACGGACGCGAACTGCCACAACCGTGGCCAGCATCACCTGGGTGGCAACAGCAGCGCACTGGTGGTGGCACGGCTGGCGCAACCCGGGCGGAGTCACTCCGACCGTTTCACTACCGCTTGCGGCAGCGGCCAGCTCGGTCATCATCGCATTGCGGTTTGCCGCCGGTGCCGAAACGGTTGACGCCTTCAATCGCCCAGAATCGCCGGAACCGGTCCGGTCGGCTCGGGTGGCCCAGCCGGTCCAGTCGGTCCAGTCGGCGCAGGGGATCAGCCGGTCCAGTCGGATCAACAGGCTCGGCTTGTTCAGTCGGATCAACATGCTGCCGGTCGGCCAGAACCGGCGTGAGGGGCGCAACGGAAAGTGATAGCCCTCGTCACCGACTCGGCGTCCCAGCTACCTCCAGAACTCGCCGCTGAGTTCGGGGTCCGTGTCGCTCCCATCCTCGTCACTATCGACGGTGTGGAATATCGCGAAGGAGTTGACCTCACCGCCGATGATTTCTGGGCACAGGTGAGCAACGGAGAAGTCCCCGAGATCACGACATCTCAGCCGAGTCCGGGGACGTTCAGCGAGATCTATCGGTCCGCAGTCGAACAAGGTGCAACCGACATAGTTTCGGTGCATGTCGGTGCCGAACACTCTGGAACGATCAACAGCGCGCGGATAGCGGCCGAAATGGTCGATGTTGATGTTGATGTACATGTCGTTGACTCCGGTACAGCCTCCTTCGGCGTGACGTGCTGTGTCTGGGAGGCCGCCTCAGCGATTGCCGCGGGTGCATCGGTGTCCGAGGTGGTCGCGCGGGCGGAACGGATACGTCCCGCCATAGGCACGGCGTTCATCCTCAGCGCGTTGGACTTCGCTCGCCGGGGCGGCCGCTTCAACCCGGAGTTGCTGCCCGACAGCGAACAAAGCGAACGCGAAGGGGTCGCAGTCCTCTCGGGATACGGAAGCGATCTTGAGGTTGTTGCGCTAGGGCACAGCGTCGATGAGTTGTGCGATCAGATGGTCGAGTGCTTTTTGGCGCAAGGGCGACC
>JAKZTU010000110.1:0-8197 GCA_047516945.1 Acidimicrobiales bacterium | reverse complement strand
CGCACAGGTCACAGGACAACCAATGGAGACTCTTCAGGCGTTCACCAAGAAGTCCTGATCGCGGTTTGATCGCCACGGACCTCACCGATTTCGGCCTTTGCGTAACATTTGTGCCACGTTATAGTTCGGGTGTATGCCAATAGTACGTACCGGTGCCGAACGTTACCTTGAGGGTCGGCGAACGGATGTCGAATACGACCTTGCGTACAAGACCTCTCTGAGACGCATTGAGCAGATTGACTCAATCATCCGAACACTGGACCAGCGTCGCTGCAGTCTTGACCTGAGCAAGGCCGAGTTGGCACGTCGTGCCAACCTTCGTCCAGAAGTGATTAGGAGGCTTTTTTCCGCCGAAAGCCCCAACCCGACGCTGGCAACGCTTGTGGCACTCGCCGAAGCCCTAGAGATGGAGTTAGCTGCCGAGCCTCTAGAGGCGAGTCAGGCTATTTGAGTACCCCTCGGTGCCGGTTGAACTCCGAACGATACTCAATGATCTGCTTGTAGTCCTTTGGGTCGGCGGCTTGTCGTCGTGGTTTTGACAGCCCACCCAGACAAACGATGGACGAGCCGCCGAGGTTTGTTGCGTTACGCACGAGCAAACAGAACAACCGGTGGTTCTTCCCACCTCCTTGCACGCGGACCTCATACAGTCCAGCCATGTCACCATGCATGGCCTCCCACTTGCCACCACCCGAGAAAGCTGGAGGCGGTGCCGTAGCTACTGCATCAAGAACGGCGTGGATCTCGGCGGCCACTTTGGCTGGGATCGTTTCAAGAAACTCAAGCGTCGGAACGGTCTCTTCCTGATCGTCATCGATCGAACGCTTGAAGAAGTGAATCAGCCACGGCCGGCGGCCCTGTTGGGCGGCGGCCATTGCTATGTCTCGGTCTCGTCGTTAGATCCGTCGGGGTTCTCCCCGACGAGTGATGCCGTCAATGCCTCTAGTTGTGCAACCACTTCACCGATCAGCTCCCAGTTTCTGAAAGCTGACAGGCGCAGGCAAAATACTACCGAACAGTACAATATAGACGGGCAATATATAATGATAAATCTTGAAATTGCTATAGATATCTAGAAAAGACCCGTTGTGATCTAGACAAGGCCCGCGCGATCATTAATATTTCGGTCTGCTCCAGTCAGTGAGGGTGTGGGCATCGGTGGGCATCAGCCGGTGCTTGTTCGGCACCGGGTCGATGTGAAAATCTGCATTGTGAAGTGCGGTGATCTTGCCATCTGCGGGTTAAAAGTGTTGTACTACACGGCGTGACGAACATTCCTGCTTCTCTATCTGGGTTGACGCCTGAGTGGGTCAATGAACGTTTGGCCGCCGGTGGGCATGACTCCGAGGTCACAAGCATTGAAGTGCGACCGTTGGAGGGATTCTCGGGGATCATGGGTGAGGTGGCGAACCTCGACATGACCTATGCGGGAGACACGGATCTACCGAAGACCATGATCGGCAAATGTCCCTTGGATAACGACAGAGCCCGGCAGTACAACAAGGTGATGAACGCGTACAAACGTGAACACGGGTTCTACCGGGATCTTGCTGACCGGGTACCGATGACGATTGCTCGTTCGTTCGTCAACGAATACGACGACGGGAGCGGCAGAGCCGTCCTGTTGATCGAAAAGATCGAAGGAACTGCCGGCGACATCCTGGCAGGCCCCGACATCGAGATGTTCAACAAGTTGATCAGTCAACTCGGGACCATGCATGGTCAGTACTGGGGCAGCGACGTGTTCAGCTCGCGTGAATGGTGTATCGACTGGAGTTCTCCGTCGTTGCTCAGTGGCATTCCGATCCTCCGGTCGGACTGGCCCGCGATGCGCAAGCTGTGGCCCGACATGGCGCCCGTCGAACTGCTCGATTTCTTCGAAAGCACCTGGGTGAACGACACCGAGGTGTGGCTGGAACGGCTCAGCGAACGTCCCTGGACGATGATCCACGGCGACTACGAGTTCGACAACATCTTCTTCGCCGCCGATGGTGTTCCGGTCATCCTCGACTGGCAAACCACGATGAAGAGTTTCGCTGGCGGCGATGTGGCCTGGTTCCTCGGCATCGGATCAACCGATGAGTCGCTGGCGGAAGAGGATGCGCTGCTCGACACTTACCGGGCTGCGTTGGCAGCAGCGGGAGGACCCGACTGGTCGCGAGAAGAGTTGCTCGACGATGCCGCTGCCAGCCTGCAGTTCCACTGCACCGGTTCTGCCGCAGCGTTACACGGTGTAATTTCAGAAGGCGGGACACCAGAACATCGCAGCTACCGACGGTTCGTCAAAATGGTTAGTGGCATGATGGCCTGCGCGGTCCGTTGGAACGTGTTGGATCGAGTGGCACAGGATTAGGACGAGTCCAGCCAGGCAAGTAAAACTCAGCCCATGCCTTTGAGCCGCGCTGACGACTATCTAATCCATCAGTATCCCGAGCCGATCGACACGGTGTTCACAGGCGATCGCCACTTCTACGATCGCTACTACTTCAACATGCACGCCTCGGACGACACTTTGTTCGCGGTGATGGGCATGGGCCAGTACCCCAACCTGGGAGTAACCGACGCCTTCGTGAGCGTCAACCACCAAGGCCGACAGACCACTGTGCGCGCCTCGCGAGAACTCGGTTCGGATCGCCTCGATACCAGGGTCGGTCCGATTCGGGTCGAAGTGATTGAAGGACTCCGTTCGTTGCGGGTCATCTGCGAACCAAACGAATGGGGGTTGGCGCTTGATGTGACCTTTCGGGGCACTACCGAAGCCCTGGCGGGACCCAAAAGCTGGACCCGGGTAGGCACCCGTGTCACCCAGGAGACTTACCGCTTAGCACAGGTCGGCTCCTATGAAGGCTTAATCGAAATCGATGGGGAACGCTACGAAGTCACCCCGAACCGCTGGGGTGGTGCCCGGGACCACAGTTGGGGAGTGCGCCATGGCGTCGGCGAACCCGAACCAAGGGGTATCCGCTCAAAGGTCTCGCCCCAGATGGCGATGGGGTTCTTCCACAATTGGCTGCCAATCCAGTTCGACGATCACATGGTCAAGATCACGATCGACAACGACCATGCGGGACGACGGATCCTTGAGGAAGCGGTGCGTCTCTACAACCTGGGTGACCCGCGAGAAGCCGAACATCTGGGCCGCCCCGAGATCGACATCACTTATCACCCTGGCACACGGGAAGTCGCCAGTGCAGAAGTGTGGTTCAGCGGCCCAGGAGCATCAGATCTGCGCATCAAGACCACCCCGCTGAAAACGGTCTATCTCAAGGCCGGGTCCGGCTACATGTACGACGGTTACTGGGGACATGGTGTGTGGCAGGGAGACCACGAAAAGGTGGAGGGAGTGATCACTCAGATAGGGGAGCCGACCGAACGATTGGGCATCTCTTTTCTCAACGAAACTCTGAGTCGCCACGAGACCAACGATGGGCGTGTCGGCTATGGAATGCACGAAAATCTGATCTCTGGTTTGTATCTGCCCGACGGCTTCGACAGTCCCGAGGCAATGGCACCTCAGATAGGCATGTCATAGCCGTATCGGTGCTTGCTCCGGGTGGTCTATTGGTTCACCACGCTCGCTAGGCTTACCGTTCGTGTCGGATTTTCTCCGTAGTTACCTCACCGTCGGAATCTTCGGTCTTGCAGGTGTCGCCCTCGTCGCCGTCTTTTTGGGCCTAAGCCGGATCTTCAGGCCCTCAAATCCGACCGAGCAAAAGCTCACCTCGTATGAGTCTGGAGTAGATCCGACCGGCGATATGTGGTCACAGGCCAACATCCGCTACTACGTCTTCGCGCTGCTCTTTGTGATGTTCGATGTGGAGGCAGTTTTCATCTTTCCGTGGGCCATGCGTCTTGAGTCCTACAAGATGTTTGGTCTTATTGAGATGGCGATCTTCATTTACATCTTGTTGTTGGGCCTTCTCTACGCCTGGCGGAAGGGGATGCTCCGATGGGTCTAGTCGAATCGGGGAAAGTTCCCAAACCGCTGACATCGTTGCTCAACATGAGCCGCAAGTACAGCCTGTGGGCCTACCAATGGGGACTCGCTTGTTGCGCCATTGAGATGGGGGCCGCTTTCGGTTCGCCTCGTTACGACGTGATGCGGCTCGGTGTCATCCCGCTGCCGGCAAGCCCGCGTCAGTCCGACTTGTTGATCGTGTCAGGCACGGTGACCGACAAGATGGCACCGTCGGTTCTGCGTCTCTACGAACAGATTCCCGAGCCCAAATACGTCATCTCGATGGGTTCCTGTGCCAACTGCGGTGGCCCCTACTGGGACTCCTATTCGGTGACCAAGGGCGTGGATCAGATCATCCCGGTGGACGTCTACGTGCCCGGCTGTCCACCCCGGCCTGAGGCGCTGCTCGAGGGCATTGTCCTGCTCCAGGAACGGATCCAGAACGAAGACATGGCTCAGCGCTGGAGAGGTGATCCGATTGTCGTCCAATGACACGGTCGACGTCACCTCCGCGACTGAAACGGACAGTGACGCAGCAAACGAATCAGCAACCGATGAAATCCGTGAAGCGGTTCTGTCTGAGCTCGTAGCTGAGTTGGGCGATGCCGTGGTTGGTTCCCACATAGCGGCAGGCGTCGACATCACCGTTCGCGTCACGTCTGAGGCTTGGGCCGCCACCGCTGAATTCCTGAAAAACCAGATGGATTTTGCTTACTTCGGTTTCCTGAGCGCTATTGACTGGCTGCCTTCACCATTCGGCCGGGATATGGACAGCCAAGTGGATCTTGCACTCGCCCCAGCCTCTGAACCCGCCGCTTCCGAAGCAATGGAACAAGGACTCGCCGGTGGTGATACCCGTTTTCAGGTTCTCGGGAGGGTCAACGACATCGTCAACCATCGGGCCATCACTTTGAAAGCCGATGTGGACGACGCCAGCATGTCGGTGCCGAGCTGGGTACCGGTGTACGCGGGTGCCAATTGGCATGAGCGTGAGACCTGGGAAATGTTCGGTATCGACTTTGTCGGCCATCCCGGCTTGCGTCACATCTACCTGCCAGGCGCGTTCGAAGGGAACCCCCTGCGCAAGGACTATCCGTTGTTGGCGCGGCGCGTGAAGCCTTGGCCCGGCATCGTCGACGTCGAACTGATGCCGACCGAAGAGACCGTCGAGCCACAAGACACCGAAGCCGCAGAAGAGACAGGCGACGCATGACCGCCGTCTCAAACCGCCAGCAACTCAACTACATCGCCGCGCAAGCCGCGGACGCTCGGGTCAACCTCGAAATTGAAACCGAGGGCATGACCCTCAACATCGGTCCGCAGCACCCAGCCACCCACGGCACGCTGAGAATCGTGGTCAAGCTCGACGGTGAGCAGGTCATAGTCGCCGACCCAGTCATGGGCTATATGCATCGTGGCTACGAAAAACTCAGCGAGGTTCGCACCTATCCGCAGGTAACGACGCTGATCAACCGCATTGATTGGCTAGGGAGTTTCGCCAACGAGGTGCCTTTCATCTTGGCGGCTGAGCAGTTGATGGAGGTCGAAGCGCCTCCCCGAGCTCAATGGATCCGCACGCTCCTCTTTGAGATGAGCCGGATCGCCAACATTGTTCTGTTCCTTGGCGACATGGCCGTGCAGGTGGGTGCGGTCACACCGGTCTTCTTCGCCTTTCGCGACCGGGAGCACATTCTCAACCAGATCGAAGCGGCGACCGGCGGGCGTTTCCACCCCAACTTCGACCGAATTGGTGGCCTGAAAGATGATCTTCCGGCCGGTTGGATCGTCGAGACCAAGCAGGTCATGAAAAAGATGCGCTCGTTCTGCAACGAGATCGAAGTGCTGGTGATGGGCAACGAGATCTTCCAAGCCCGTACTCGCGGAATCGGTGTGGTTCCCGCAGACATCGGCCTGTCCTACGGACTCTCAGGTGCCAACATCCGCGCATCCGGGGTTGACTGGGATGTCCGACGCGACGGCACCACCGGCGGCGGTGGCCTGGTACACGGCGAACTCGACTGGCGGGTTTGGACTCATCCCGACGGTGACTCGTTCAGCCGATTCTGGGTCCGCCTTCAAGAAGTACGGGAGTCCACCAAGATGGTCGACCAGCTTCTCGATGGCCTTCCCAGTGGTTCGATCATGGCCAAAGTCCCGGTCATCATCAAGGTTCCAGCGGGCGAGGCGTACGTCGAGACCGAGAATCCACTCGGGGTGATGGGATACTACGTGGTCTCCAAGGGTGGTCTGGTTCCGTTCCGGGTCAAGATCCGCTCTGCGTCGTTCAACAACATATCGATCACCCCGTGGTTGCTGATCGGTGTCTATGTTCCCGACATCATCACCATCCTCGGCAGCCTCTATTTCATTCTCGGAGACATTGATCGGTGAGCACGAGCCACGTTCTCGCTGAGCTGGCCTACTGGCAGCAGACCGGCATTCGTGTCGGCGTTGGGCTGGCCGC
This sequence comes from Acidimicrobiales bacterium, assembly GCA_047516945.1. GTDB lineage: Bacteria > Actinomycetota > Acidimicrobiia > Acidimicrobiales > Aldehydirespiratoraceae > VXYK01. The sequence continues at coordinate 1,775 of JAKZTU010000110.1, read as the reverse complement.
GGTTCTGCTGCTAGCGGGCGCGCTCGTCTATATGCATCTGTTCAAGGCCGTGTCGTTCATGCAGAGCCGGTTGGGTCCGATGGAGGCCGGTCCCTACGGTTCGCTGCAGTTGCTGGCAGAGGTTGGCAAGCACCTTCAAAAAGAAGACATCATCCCACGTAAAGCCGACCGGTTCGTGTTCGCCGCGGCGCCGTTTGTGGTGCTTGCTTCCACGTTCTTGTTGGTTGTCGTAGTGCCGGCTGGCCCCGACCTTTGGTTCGTCGACAGCGAACTAGGGATCTATTTGGGTCTGGCGGTGTCGTCGGTTTCGGTACTCGGCGTTCTGATGGCGGGTTGGGGGTCGGCCAACAAGTACTCGCTACTAGGTGGCCTGCGAGCGACGGGTCAACTCATCGCCTATGAACTCCCACTGATCCTGGCGGTAGTCGGCGTGGTGATCCAGGCGGGCACAATGAACATGGTAGACATTGTCTACGCCCAGGCAAACGGCGAGATTTTCGGTCTGGGTGTTGTCGGCAATCCCTACATTCTCACCCAAGGTGTGGCGTTCCTCGTTTTCTTGATTGCCATGCAAGCCGAGTTGGCCCAAGCACCGTTCGACATGCCTGTGGCTGAATCCGAACTGGTGACGGGCTACATGACCGAATATTCGGGGATGCGCTTCCTGCTGTTCTTCATTGGTGAGTTTGCCACTGCCGGGGTGTTCGCGGCGTTGGCTTCGGTGCTGTTCCTGGGCGGTTGGTACATCCCGGGTATCGATCCCAGCGCCGACATCATGAACCTGCTGGGCCCGTTGGTGATGCTTGTGAAGATCGTCGGCCTGACTTTCCTGGTGTTCTGGACTCGTTTCACCATGCCCCGCTTCCGCGAGGATCAGCTTCAGCGTCTGGCATGGAAATTTCTTATTCCCATTGCTCTCGCCAACATCGTGGTGACGGGCATTCTCAAGGTCACGTTCTAAGTAGGCAGGTACTCATGGGACTCATTCCAGGACTCATCAAAGGGCTCGGTGTTACCGGGTCGACCATGATGCGCACGATCTTCCCCGGGGGGCTCAAGAAACCGATTCCTTCGCCCGTGAAGGGTGCCGAGACTGTGCAGTACCCCCACGAGAAGGAGGCACCGCCGCCGCGGGCCCGTGGAGTGATCGCGCTTCACGAGGAGAACTGCACCGCTTGCATGCTGTGCGCCCGTGAATGCCCAGATTGGTGCATCTACATCGAGGGCCACAAGGAGAAGGCGCCACCGCGTCGGGCGGGCGGAAAGCCACGTCAGCAAAACATACTCGACCGCTTCGACATCGATTACGCGTTGTGCATGTTTTGTGGGATCTGCGTTGAGGTTTGCCCCTTTGAGGCGCTGTTTTGGAGTCCTGAGTACGAGTTCTCCGAGCCCCGTATCGCGGATTTGCTGCACGATATGTCACGTTTGTCGGAGTGGATGGAAACGGTCCCCGACTTCGAGGACTATGAGGCCGGTTCGCAGCAGAAGAAGCTGAAGGTACCGCCCACATGAGCTTGTTTGCCGCGCTGTCTGCTGACGCCGACCTTTATGTGGCGCAAAACGTCTTCTTCGCGGTTATTGCCGTGTCGATGATTGTCTCGGCGGTGCGTGTTGTCACCACCAGCAACATTGTGCATGCGGCGCTGTGGCTGGTAGTGGTTCTGGCCGGGGTGGCCGCTCAGTTCATCCTGCTCGGCTCGGAGTTTGTTGCCGTCACTCAGGTGTTGGTCTACATCGGCGCGGTGGTGGTGCTGTTCTTGTTCGGGGTGATG
>JAKZTU010000109.1:0-3071 GCA_047516945.1 Acidimicrobiales bacterium | reverse complement strand
GGGGCCGATGCTGAGTCCTCGTGTCCCGAATCTCGTACCGATTCCTGGTCCCAGGATGGAGCGCGAAACCCCTGGTCAGCGCCCACGACCGAATTATGGGCACCCACAGGCTGATGCGGGGCGGATCATCTACATGGTCGAGCACTCGTCCCGCCAGACGCACGACGCGCGCGATGCGCTCAATGATGTCCTCCTCGATCATCGAAGGCAACGAGCCCTGCCATGAGCGCTCACGCAGAGCGGGCTGGACGACGACCATGCTGCCGTCCTCATGAAGTTCGACGATGCGACCGCCGTTGCGCTGCGTCAGAACGATGGCGTCACTTCGAACTTGAGGCTCACTGCCCGCTGATACATCCAAGACGGCATCCACTCCCGTGAGCGCTTCGCTAAGCAGGAAGTTGTGCAACTGCTGATCCCGGAGCTGCGTGGGGCGCAACACCGCGTAAGGGGAATCGCCTGTCACCGCTACGACTAGGTTCGCGCTGCCAGTAGCACCGCCATCAACGGCCAGTGATCGAGCGCTCTCGACTAGGCGGTCTTGATCTACCGGCGTGGATGCGCCGTCAAGGAAGTGACGGTGCAGGCCGCGAATCACCTTGTCACGCAGATCGTTCGCGTTACGAAATGAAGCCGTGTAGTGGCCCTGCTCCCAGTTCCGCACCTCTTGGACGAAGGCCGCCTGCTCCTCGCTTCGTAGGTCACATTCCTCTACGAATGCCAGAACGGGGCCGGACTCCTTGGCCTCCCTGTACTCCTCGTGTGTCGCCGAAAGGTCCGAGGATGCCTGTCGTGGCCCGTACTCAGCACCCATGATCAGCACCACTGCATCCGCCTCGCGAACTGCTGCCAGGCATGTCGCCCGTGGAGACGGCGCTGACGCATCGAAGTCCTCAGCAAGCACCGGATCATAGCCGAGCACCCCAATCGCGGCCCGAGCCGCTTCGCGCAGATCCTCATAGCCTCGAACAGGCGAACTAACAAACACCCTCATGGGTCCGTTATCGGCCTCCATGCGACAATCACACCGCATGGCAAGGGCCGGTCCGCAACCGCTGGGCCATCTGGCGCCACGCCTCGCCGGGCAGCGGTGGGAGAACCGACTGTCGTCAGTCCCACTTGACCAGATTCCGCCTCGGACAGCGCCGGAATCGTCCTGGAACCGGCCGCTTCGTTGCCTTCGCGCAGTGCTCCGCAGAACCGTTCTGACATGTCGAATAACGAAGCTTCACAGATCGTCCGTTAGAATTTTCGTTAGAAGTTTGGCCGATCTGAGAGTTATCCACAGGTAAGCGTAGGTCAGAAATGTGCTTTGACCTGGGCTTTTACTTGTCGGGCTGGGGAGATTTGAACTCCCGACCTTCGGTCCCCCAGACCGACGCGCTAACCAAGCTGCGCCACAGCCCGCGACTCAGTGACAATACCGGCCTGTGCCGGACCTCACACCCGCTCAGTAGATACCGGGGATAATCCTGTACTTGACCCGTGCCTTGTACTCCGCCCACTTCTCAGCGCCGTACTTCTCCTCGCAATGCTCCTCGTCATCAAGTTGACGGAAAGTGAACAGCGAGATGATCGTCACGAAATAAGTCCAAGCCCAGAGATTGGTGAAATGGCCGAAAACCAGCGCGACCGACAGACAGAAGAATCCCTCGCCCAAATAGTTGAAGTGGCGAGCGGCGCCCCACAGGCCACTGCAGAGGATCTTGCGGTCACCGGCCTCAATGTACTGAGGCTCCATGAACCCCAGAAACTTGCGCTCCGGCCAGCGTTTGAAAGTGTATTTCTGCATGTTGGCACCACGCGAGATGCACCACCCGAAAAAGAACATCGCCGGCGTACCGATGAGCCAGACCCACCGGCCGAAGCCCGAGAATCCTGGATCGGGGTGAACAGCCAAACCCCACAACGGCAGGATGTAGAGCCACCCGTAAACCACCAGGCCGCCCCAGAACAGCTTGAAACCGACATTCTCATGGATCAGGTCGTACGTATAGAGCTGCACACGCTCAAAGACGAAGTAGTCCAGCACATAGAAGGTGAAGAACCCGGCATACAGGTAGACACCCGGATTGGCGTCGTCACCGAACTCGCGATAGTGCCACACCGCACCGGACAGACAGTTCAGCGAGAGCATCGTCCCGCCCACGACATAGAAGTACATCTTCACGTCGAAACGCCCGTTGAAGAACTGGATCTCCTGGGCCCGCCCGAACCACCACGCCAGGAAAGGGGTCTTCACCTTGCCCTCCGGCTGGGTGAACACCGCGATCGAGGTCATGATGATGGTCAAGACCGTGCCACCCGCGACCGCATACACCGAGGACCGGTAGAACCAGTCACGCGGCAACCCCCCGATCTCAAAAACCCACACGATCATCGCCACCGCAAACACTAAGATGCCGTTCAGCCGATACGAGCGCGGCTCACCGGTCTCAGAATCGACTACATAGCCCGGGACCCGCCTACCAGGCAGGATGAGTTGCACCACGAAGAAAGCAATAAACACGAACAACGGGGTAAGGAACCCCAAAATCGCTTCCGATCCTGACAACTCAAAAAGATGCTCGATTCCAAGCCACTCGTCCATGAGCAAGTACCCCTTCGGTGGTCGATGCCGTCATTATTGCACAACCGCCACAAGCGACCCGCAACCCTGGATCTGACCGATGACCGCGTAACAGGCTGGCGCAACGACGGAACCGGCTGACAATCAACGGGTCCAACAATCACTTGACTAAAGCGAACACAACACAGACACTCGCACAATGGAATCCGTAGCAATCATCGTCGGTTTGGTGGTGCTGGTTGTCGGCGTCGCCATCTCAATGTTTCGCTCCCGCCAGCAGCAGTAGCCCAATCAGTGCAATTCCTCGACATGGCTCCGGTGCTTGCTGACCGTCGGCAGGTCTTGAGGGTTCGGCGTCACCTTCGAGCTGATTCCAGGCTGATCCCCACAACACGCGTCACCAATTCCCCGATGAGCAGACCTTGGTGCTATCAGAATTGATAGCATCAGATGATGGCAACTATACGCACCACGTTCACTCTTGACGAAGAACTCGCTGAAC
>JAKZTU010000108.1:0-8641 GCA_047516945.1 Acidimicrobiales bacterium | reverse complement strand
CAAGTTGGCCATCTGGCTTCTTGACACCGCGTCATCAGGACAAAAACGGCTCGGCAGGCCGCAATCAGCATCGATAGTGGTCGCTCTTAACCGGATGATGTCTCTGTAACTCGAGCTGTCAGTGGCGACGTCGATGAACCGGAGCGGGTTCTGGGGAGTGTCCAGATCAAACGCCCGGGCGAACACGACAGCCATGTCAGATCTGGAGACAGGACTCTCAAGACACGCCGGGTCTGCTGAACAGACGCCAACTGCATCTGAATCGTCGTCCTCGTCGAGAACCCTGGCCAGCCAAACCGAGAACGTCCTGTGGTCGACCGGATCGTCGGGACAGAAGTTCCCGCCCTCGCACTCAGTACCATCGAAAACACCCAAGTCTTTCAAACGGGCGATGCTGTCGGCGTGAGGGTGCCCCGGCCCCCACCCGGGCCCCGGCCGGTTGTTGTTAGCAGCAACATCGCCATAGGGCCCCGACCCGGTGTCCACCGGCGTAACTACCTCAGGTTCCTGCTCGGTTGGGGGACAGGTCGGTGCGTCGGTATCGATCGTCACCGGGGGGCTGTTGTTGTAGCGATACAGAAACGTGATCAGCTGGGCGCGGGTCAAAGTCCCGTCAGGCGAGAACGTGCTGTCCGACGTGCCGGTAGTGATACCCGTGGAAGCCATCCACGAAACAGGGCCCTGCTGCCAACCGCTCAACACATCAACAAACGAATGCGCAACAGCATCAGGTCGGCTGGCCAAACGCCACAAGAACGCAGCCGCCTCCACACGAGTCAATTCACGATCCGGCGAAAACGTAGTGTCCGAAGTGCCGGTGGTGACACCCTCACTCACCATCCACGCAACGCTCTGCTGCTGCTCAGCCGCAACCACATCGACAAAAGAATGCGCCGGTGCTTGAGGCCGGTCCCGCATACGCCAGATCCACACCGCGGTCTCACCACGGGTCACCGGCTGATCCGGCGAAAAACAACTCCCATCAACACCAGTGATCCCGTTGTCAACCGACCACTGCACCGCATCCGCGAAATACGCACCACCATCCACATCACCGAACCCCGCAACCGCACCAACCGGCGAGACCGGAACCAACAACACCGCGACCAACGCCGCAACCAACCCACACCACCAAGCCGCAACCAACCTGACCACCATCAAACCATCCTACCCTCGGTCAGTCGAGTAGGAATTCGGTGGCGTTGTGGTCGCTGATGGCGGTCATGGCTCGGTTGAACATGTCGACGATGAGCGCCCGGGCCCGGTCGTTGACGAGTTCGATGCGCCCTGCCTGGATCGGATAGCACAGGCAGAACATGGCGGTCGCTCGGTAGTCGTCCATTAACATGTCACGGTCGTGAGACACGCCGGCGGCCTGGAGTTCGCTGAGATAGGCATCGATAAGCGCGGCCTCATGGGCTTGACGGTCGTCGATGGTCAGGCTCTGCGTGATGAAGTAGGCGAGGTCATACGCGAAGGGACCCTTGACGCAGACCTGCCAATCAATGGTTGTGACCTTGCCGTCGGGGGAGAAGAAGAGGTTGTCGAGTCGGTAGTCGCCGTGAAGAAGGGTGATCGGACGACCTTGTTTCACTGCCAGTAGCGAACGGACTGATCCTGGGAAGCGTTCGATGATCGCCGTCAGCTCGCTGGTCACAAGTTCGGGGAACTTCTCCTTGAAGGGTTCCCACGAGCCGGCGATTCCTTGGATCAGCGCTTCGGGCGTGGGCGGATCCGAACCGAACGGCAACCAGGCGAATTCGGAATTGTCGAACAGTGCCGAATCAGCGAACCTTGCGTGGTGGCGTGCAAGGTTCTTGACCGTGAGCAGCGCCACATCAACAGGGCAGCCATCAACCTGACTGTGAACGATCGCATCGCCGACATCTTCAAAGAGAAGTACGAAATCGTCGGTTTCCGGGTCGTGGTTTGCCGCGTAGCAGGCCGTGGTGGGGATTGGGGTCAGCTCTGCGAATTGGCGGTAGAAACCGACTTCCTTTTCGTAGAACCGGAAGACTTGAGCCATATGACGGGCTTGAGGATCAGCCGACGCGAGTTTCAGCACCGAGGTCGCCGGACCCGCCCCTTCGGTGTCGTAGCGCAGCGACAAGCGGTACAACAGCCCCATGATGCCGACACCCATGCCGATCGGTTCGATGTCGAACTCGGTCACCTTTGAGTCGGCGGCCAGACTTCCCGATGAGCGCAGCGAGTTTGTGAGCCACTGCGCTTCTACTTCGTCGATCACGGTCGGGAACGTCGCCATTGCGCCGAACACTAGCCTCTTACGGTGTTTCGGGCATATGGTCAGCCGGTGGAATCAACCGAGTCGTTTGAGCTTGTCGTCAACGGTCATTCGGTCGCGGTTGACGGCACGGTTGCCAACACGGCGACGTTGCTTGATGTCTTGCGTGACGAACTCCGGCTCATTTCGGTCAAGGACGGGTGCAGCCCGCAGGGGCAATGCGGCTGTTGCACGGTGTTGGTCGACGGTGCACCTCGCGTGTCATGCGTTACCCCGGTACGCAGGGTTCGTGATCGCACCATCACCACCCTTGAAGGCCTCCCCGACGACCTCAGCAAAGCCTGGGCTGACTCGTTCGCCTCGACCGGTGGAAGCCAGTGCGGTTTCTGCACGCCAGGCATCATCTGTCGCTTCGAAGGACTACGGGCCAAAGGCGGGGACCACAATGACCGCGAGGCTGCGGCCAAGGCACTACAAGCGCACCTGTGTCGATGCACCGGCTGGCAGCCGGTGATTGACGCATGGGTGGCTTTTGGCGACCAACCTCGAGAAACGAGAACAGCTGTCGATGTTCGCACGGCTAGCCACCGAAGCGACGCGGCTCGCAGAGCGACGATTGAAGGTGGTGTTGCACAGTCCGTGGGCCCAGCGGTCGCCGCGGGACGCGGTGGTTTTGCCGACGACTCAGCCCCCGCGGATGCACTCGTAGCGGTCCTGGCGCAAGACGACACGCAGTTAGACAACCAGTGGGTGCTTGCTGAGAGCCGTGCCGAGGCTTTGCGGCTCGCAGGCAAGGTGCAGGGCCGCCGCACGACAGCGGTTTTCGAGCCGCCGATATCAATGCCGGAAGGCGACTTCGACCTTACGCTTCGCACCTCATGGGTGGAACCGGCCTACCTTGAGACTGATGCATCTTGGTGCGCTCCAGGCGGCGAACCGGTGTCGCCTTTGGCGAATGGGGGAGCGTTCGGGGCGAAACAATCGAGCGAAGTAGCGGAGGTGGCACAGCGTCTCGCAAACGAAGCGGGACGTCCCGTGAGGGTGTTGTACTCCCGTGAAGATTCCGTGCGCCGAGGTCCCAAGCGTCCACCTCTAGCAGCGGGAATCAACCGCGATGGAACAGGCGTAGTCCGGGTTGCACGAACACCGGGTATCAGCGACGCGATCACCGAGGTTGCCCCCGGATTGCTGGTGCAGGAAGTGGATGTGGTCGGTCCGCCCACCAGCACGGTTATCCGTGGTGCTGGTTGGGCTGAAGCAACGGTGTTGCTTGCAGGGGTGAGAGGCGAGGTCGGTTGGATCAAAGCGCCTGGGGGAGGCGCGGCAACCGCTTCGGTCGGAGCGGATGGGACACTGTATGTCTCCGTGCGCTGCGGAGCCGTGCTGGACGAGACGGTTCTGCGCTCGTATTGCACCGGAGCAGCACATATGGCTCTGTCGTGGGTGACAAGCGAGAGTCTCGCAGTCGACGAGCACGGTGAACTGCACGATCTGACGATCCGTTCCTTTGGAGTGCTGCGTGCGATCGACACTCCCCACATCGACATCACTATCGAGCCGTCTACAGGCGATCCGGTCAAGGGCTCAGACGCAGTGTTCGCGGCGGTCGCTGCCGCTGTGTGGCTTGATCGGGGTTGCCCCGAACAATGGCCGATCCGCGACCATTGACGATAGTGCTTTGCTAACCTGCGAGGCGCCCAGAAACTGAGCAGGAGCACATCATGAGCACACCCGTGGGTCCGTATTCGCCCATAATGAGAGGCGGGGATCTTCTATTCACCGCCGGCCAAATTGGTATCAGCGACGGTGCACTTGTCGAGGGCGGAGTTGAGGCCGAGACGAGGCAGGTGTTCGTCAACTTGCGCACAGTGCTGGCCTCGGCTGATGCCTCTCTCGCCGATGTGGTGAAAGCCACCGTGTTTCTTGTCGACATGGGTGACTACGCGACGGTGAACAAGATCTATTCCGAGGAGTTCGATGGACACCGCCCGGCGCGGTCCGCGGTGGCTGTGGTGGCTCTCCCGCTCGGTGCTCAAGTCGAGATCGAAGTAATAGCGGCACGCCCGGCCGATCTGGCAGACTGACACCATGGACCTCGGAGCGGTGGTAATTCTGGTGTTGTTGTTGGTGGTGATGCCCGTGGCTGTGCTTATGAGTATGGCCGCACTCGCCGGCCTGCTCGGCGGACTCATTGGCCGTGATCGTGATCTGGACAACGTCGGCGACGACGGTGAACCCAACGAGTATCTGGCGCTTTCGGAGACCAACCCTTACCTGGGTTAGCTGAGGAGCAACTAGCCCCAGCGGCTGCGACCGAAGGAATAACCGACGGAGCGGACGGTTTGGATCAGGTTGGCGTGCTCCTCACCGAGTTTTGAGCGCAGACGCCGCACATGCACATCCACTGTGCGTGCGCCGCCGTAGTAGTCATAACCCCAGACCCGGTTGAGAAGAGTCTCGCGGGTGAAGACTTTGCCGGGATGCGCGGCGAGGAACTTCAAGAGTTCGTACTCCATGTAGGTGAGATCGAGCGGCTTGGAGTCGATCACGGCTTGATAGGTCTCAAGGTTCATGGCCAGCGGGCCGTACTCAATCAGTTCGACATCATCGGCTTGTCCACCCCGTCTGAACAGATGTTTGAGGCGAATCTCCAGCTCCAAGGGATGGAACGGGTACAGACAGAAGTCGTCGAACAGATCGTGATGGGGATCCAGCGATTGGAGATGGCCGCCGTTGATGAGCAACAGAAGCGAGCGGACGTTGACCTCGCCGTTGTGAACCGATCGACAGAAACGCAGTGTCGGTTCCAGATCTGAACCAGCCATCACAATGGCGCCCACCCAGCCGTCGACCGGCTCGTCGGCACGAGCCGCGGCGACATCAACCGCGGCCTTCCACGCCCAGCCTCCGATATCGAGGGTCTGAGCCAACTCCGGCGGCGCCGGGTTGGGAAAGACAAGCAACGGTCTCATTGCTTCATATCTATCAGGTCGGGCGCATGTGCGACGTTGGGCATATCTACCAGGTGGGCAGATAGCGCTCTAGTTCAAACGGGGTGACAGTGGACTGGTATTGGTCCCACTCGGAGCGTTTATTGCGCAGAAACCACTCGAAGATATGGTCGCCGAGCGATGCACGGACAAGGTCGGATCCCTCCATCAGGTCCAGTGCTTCGTCGAGCGAACGGGGCAGTGGTTCTATCCCCAACTCGGCGAGTTCGTGCGGGTTGAGATCGTGAAGGTTGGTGCTTGTTTCCGCGGGTAGTTCGTAGCTTTCGCTGATCCCGCGCAAACCAGCGGCGAGCACCAGCGAGAATGCCAGATAGGGGTTGCAGGCCGGGTCTGGGGAGCGGTACTCGATTCGGGCCGAGCTTGGTTTGCCTTGCCTGCGCACCGGTACCCTCACCAAGGCCGACCGGTTGTTGCGCGCCCAGGCGACATACGGAGGTGCCTCGGATTTCTCCGACAGTCGCTTGTAGCTGTTGACCAACTGGTTGGTGACAGCGGTGATCTCACGGGCATGACGTAGGACACCGGCTGTGAACTGGCGCCCGGTCACGGAAAGTCCGTGTGAGTCGTCGCCATCGTGGAACACGTTGGTGTCCCCAGAGAACAGCGACAGATGGACATGCATCCCCGACCCCTGCACACCGTTGAGCGGCTTGGGCATGAACGAAGCGTAGGTGTCACAGTCCATGGCGATTTTCTTCACGACCAACCGCAGGGTCATGAGATTGTCGGCCACGTCGAGCGCCTCGGTGTAGCGAAGGTCGATCTCGTGCTGGCTCGGGCTGTCCTCATGGAACGAATATTCGACGGGTATCCCCATGGCCTCGAGCATGTGAATGGTCCGTTTGCGGAGGTCGCTTGAGACATCGGCGGTAGTGAGGTCGAAATAGGAGGCGTGGTCGAGGGGTTGGGGTTTGCCCAGGGACGGATCGCCCGAGGCGAAGTAGAAGAACTCAACCTCCGGCGCAGCAAAGAACGAATATCCCTTGGCCCGAGCCTCGTTGAGGTTACGACGAAGGACCTGGCGCGGGTCGCCGTCGAAGGGGGTCTCGTCAAGGTTCTGGATGTCGCAGAACATGCGAGCCGACGGTTCGTCTTGTGTGGCCCACGGAAGCAGTTCAAAGGAGGTCGCGTCGGGACGAGCGAGAACATCGGATTCGTGCACGCGTGAGAAACCGTCGATCGCACTGCCGTCGAACTGCACACCCTCATCGAACGCAGCTTCGAGTTCGGCCGGTGTGATGGCAATCGACTTGAGTTTTCCGAGCACGTCGGTGAACCAGAGTCGGATCAGCCGCACGCCCCGTTCCTCCACGCTGCGAAGCACGTATTGCTGGTCGCGTTCCATTGGTCACCCCGGTTGTGTTGGCGAGCAACTGTCTGCTTCGGCCGATTGCTTCCACGGTGCCACACCGGAGGCTGGATTTTGTCTTGAAACAACCCCGTTCACACACTGTTAACAATTGAGCAACCGTCCAGAAACTCGGTTCTTGAACCCTTTAGGTTGTCCGTTGGCTAGCCTGTCGCTGTTTGGCGGTGGGGGAGCGCCAAGCGGCCGGCTACAAACAGTCGGCCACCGACACCAAGAGAGGGAAAGTAGTGGCTTACCGAGCTGAATATTTGTGGATCGACGGGTCTGAACCGACCAAAGAGGTCCGAAGCAAAACCAAGATTCTTGCAGACGGCGAAGAACCGGGACTTTGGGGCTTCGACGGTTCAAGCACCAACCAAGCCACTGGCGACAATTCGGATGTGGTTCTTCGGCCGGTGTTTGAGTGCCCGGACCCGCTCCGCGGAGGCGATAACATCATCGTGCTCTGTGACACGCATCTGCCAGGCGATATGAAGCCCCACCCGACCAACACCAGGCTGGCTGCAGTCGCGACATACGATCGTTACAAGGATCAGGTCCCGATCTTCGGCATGGAGCAGGAGTACACGTTGCTCGACCCCAAAACCGGTTGGCCGTCGGGGTTCCCGCCCAACGGGTTCCCTGCACCACAAGGTCCCTACTATTGTGGTGTCGGCGCAGTCAAGATCTTTGGTCGTGAGTTGATTGAGCGTCACACCACCGCTTGCATCGAAGCCGGGTTGGCGATTTCTGGAACCAACGCCGAGGTGATGCCGGGTCAGTGGGAGTTCCAGGTCGGCCCGATCAACACCGTGTCGGTGGCTGATGAAATGTGGGTCGCTCGGTACCTCCTGTTCCGCTTGGCTGAGGAGTACCGTGTCGAGGTTTCGCTGGAGGCTAAACCTGTGCGTGGCGACTGGAATGGTGCAGGCATGCACACCAACTTCTCCACCAAGGCCATGCGCGAGTCGTTCGATCCGATCATCGCCGCGTGTGAGTCCCTCGGTGCAGATGGGGTGCCCGCAAGACACATCGCTGGATATGGCGTGGGTATTGAGGACCGTCTTACGGGTGCGCACGAAACGGAACGCTTCGACCGCTACTCCTACGGTGTTTCTGACCGCGGTGCGTCGGTCCGCATTCCCTGGCAGGTTGTCCATGATGGCAAGGGTTACATCGAAGATCGTCGCCCCAACGCCAACGCCGACCCATACGTGGTGGTGACGTTGATGACCGAGACCATCTGCAGCGCCCTCGTTTGATTCGATGAATCGGCGGGACTGAGGAATCAATCGCGGCCCGAGAGTCAGTCGGGGCCCGAGAATCAGTAGGGGCCCGGGCCGGGGTCTTGGCATAACTGGACCATTGCCTTGCCGGTGTTGCCGCCGGTGAAAAGCAGGTTTAGCTGGTCGACACAGTTGTCGAGGCCTTGTGCCATCTCTGTGCGGTAGCGCATCTTGTTTTGCGCTTTCCATTCCCACATCTGGTTCCAGGCTTCGTCGTAGCGACTGACGTAGGCCATCCCCTGGTAGCCGACCATTTTGGCTTGCCGGTTGATGAGGTTCAGGTAGTTCGACGGTCCGGGTGGCCGTCCGCTTTGGTTGTACATCGAGATGGCGCCGATTATCACCACCCGACCACCGATGGCCAAGCGTCGCAGGGCAAGGTCGAGGATAGGACCGCCGACATTGTCGAAGTAGATGTCGAACCCTTTGGGGCGCAGTTCTTTGAGACGTGCTGCCATGTCATCGCTGCGGCGGTTGAGGCACGCTTCGGCGCCCAGCTCTTCGACCCAACGGCATTTCTCGTCGGATCCGGCTATGCCCACCACGGAAGCCCCGAGATTCAAAGCGGTTTGCACTGCGACAGAACCGGTAGCACCGGCCGCCGCGGAAATAAGTACGGAATCGCCGGGTTTCAGCTCGCCGAGTTCTTTCAGACCGAAATAGGCGGTAGCTGCTGGTGAGCTGATCACTGCCAGCTGGAACAGTACGTCCCAGTCGGGCGGATAAGGGTTGACGATGGGGCTGTCGCCGT
>JAKZTU010000107.1:0-2643 GCA_047516945.1 Acidimicrobiales bacterium | reverse complement strand
AGACAACACCTTGCGACCCGCCCCCGACCCCGCCACCCGCCCATCGACGCCCACCGTTTCATCGATCAACGCCTCCAAACCCAATCTCGACATCACCGTGCCCGCCAGCAACAACCCCCCATCAGCCACCAAAGACCCATCATCAAAAACCGCCCCCAACCCGTCGATCCCACCAGCTACGCTGCTCACAGGAAGTGCCTCCTCTCGTGGCCAGAACGACCGTCGTTGCTAACGGCATTCTCCCACGTCAGGAGGCCTTTCTGGTGGACGCGCCAACCCCCAGAAGCCTCACCGCTTCGGTGGATTCAGGCTAACGCTGAGTAGAATATCAGTTTCTCAAAGGAGACAAGATGACCAAACTGTTTACGGTCAGAAAACTGCTAGGCGCTTTTACGGGGGTGCTACTTCTCGCGGCTCTCCTGCCGACCGCCGCGAACGCAGCGAATTGGGGGTACCGCCCTCAGAACGTGATCGCCGTCGAACAACCCGACGGCATCAAGGTTGCCTGGTCTCCACCGACCAACAATGCTGCGGCGGTCACTGGTTACAAAGTGATTCGTAAGACCCCTGGGGTGGACGCCAAGTTCACTGTCGTTGCTATCGTGTCTGACACTGCATGGCTCGACGTTGACGCGACTGAGGCTGGCCGCAAATACAATTACAAGGTCAAAGCCGTGCGCGGCAGCCGTACAAGCAAGGCATCGCGAAAGGCGTCAGTGACCCGTTCGGAGGCCGAGACCTTCGTCGTGCTGCCAGAAGAACTAGAGACAGCACGTAGTCACATAGAGGTCCTCGGTAAGAGGATCGACGAGACCTATCTGATTACCGGACATGGCTCGAAACACGAGACATTTAGCGAGATCCGCCTGGAACAGAGGAGAGAATACGTAGCCAAGGTTTACGCTGTCAGTCCAACTCCCGATTGGCTCAGGTCGCAGCTTGCGTTCTCACTGACTATCACAGAATCAGCTACCGGCGAGAAACTGCGCATTGAAAACAAGGACGGCCCCGGATGGGGACTCAGCGGACGGTTCCATCCCCCTCGCGAATCCTCGAACACTAGCGGCCAGACCGATTACGATATTGTGGCCAGACTAGAAAAAGGCCAATACACGAAAGAAGTCGGGGAGAACACCCATGTTTGGGTTCCGGGTTTAGAGATCACAGTCCAAGTATTGGTATACGCGTACGCACCGCCCGACGATGACTGCACCGGGACCCTGAACACCAACTGCACCGCCATGCGCAACACTCCGATTGAAGGCTCCCTGCACGGTGACCACGACGTTGACTGGTACCGGGTCCCGCTGGCTCGGGACAGCACTTACGAGATCAGCATGGCGCCAGACAAAAGCAAGGACGCCGCGGCCGCGGCCTGGATAACCGGCATCTACAACAGTGACGGCGAGTTCCTCAAACGTGATGGCAGCATCGTCGAGTCGCAACAGAAAATCGGTGTCAATTACCACACGGCAGCCAGCGGCGTTCTCACCGTCGATGGTGTAGCGCGCACCACAATCCAGACTCGATCGGAGGGCGACTATTTCATCGCTCTCAGCAGCTACGGCGGCTACGGCGACCGCGAGGGACACTACATCCTGCGCATAGACGGAGTCAGTGGCGGGAATCTGAACGGCGATGACTACGTGCCCGGTTTCGACATCAACGGCGCTTTCTACGAAGGGGACGAAACCAACCTGGTTGGCCTGTATGGGGCCATGTCCGTCGGTTATACGGCTTACGGGTACATCGAACGCGACAGGGATCGGGACTGGTTCAGGATCGGTCCCCTTGTTGCCGGGACCGATTACCGCGCGATTATGAAGGGTCTGACGTTGCATGATGCCCAGATCGGCGGCGTGTACGCCGAAGATCGGCGTACACTTGTAGTGGGTCCTGCGCCGCTAGACGAAGATCTCAAGGTACTGTCGTCGGACTTGCACTCACGGCTCGACTTCACGGTTCCGACAGACGGCTTCTACTACATCGAGGCAACCACCCCACCCTCGGTGGTGAGCTTCAACAACATCGGGCGGTACAGCATGGAAGTCCGGGTTCGCCGGGGTGTGTCCGGCTACCCTCCAACAGAGCCGGTCGCCTAATCGCATCACCCAGTAGGGGGTCGGGTGGAACTTTGGTAGACACGCCAGTCTGAGGGGCTGGTGGGGGTGACTCCCCGTGCGGGTTCAAGTCCCGCCGTCGGCACCACAACAACGAATCATGGGGGAGTGGCGAAATTGGTAAACGCGCAAGGTTCAGGACCTTGTTTGCCGAGAGGCATCTGTGGGTTCGACTCCCACCTTCCTCACCAAAAACATAATGTAGGCCCTTGTAGCTCAACTGGAAGAGCGCGCGTCTTCTAAACCTGAATCCACCGACGGGTTTGTGGGATCGGCGTTTGGGGCCGGGTGGCCGCTGGGCTGGTGCGTGTGTGCGGGCCGGCGCGTTTTGGGGCGTGCAGGACTGGAGTGCGGGGCTGTGGCGGGTTGGTGGCGCTTGGGGTTCGGCTGCGCTGCGCGGGGCGCTGAGCGGCGGCTCAGATGAGCAGGGGCAGGTTGCGGATGTGTCCCAGGGCGGTGGTGAAGGCCGTGGCCCAGGGCCAGTTGAGCGGCAGGCGCAGTCTGTGGCGGCCGCTGTGGTTGA
>JAKZTU010000106.1:0-3777 GCA_047516945.1 Acidimicrobiales bacterium | reverse complement strand
GCATCGTCCATGATGTGCGCGACCTCATAGAGATGTCGAACCGTCTCGACGGCAGTGCCCGTTGGACTGACTCCGCGGTGCGTCGCTTTGTCAATGACACAGGCAATTTGCGAGCTCGGATCTTTCAACTTGTCCGAGCGGATCGCGAAGCCCGTGGTGGTCAAGCCACCCACAGCGCCCAAGAATTGGACGATCTCGAACAGCGCATTCAACAGGTTGCTGAGGCTGACGCGGTGGCTGCTGAACGCCCACAGATCGACGGCAATGGGATCATGGACCACTTGGGAATCGGTAGCGGCCCGCAGGTCGGCAAGGCCGTAAGGTGGCTGACAGACCTCCGCCGCCTAGAAGGCGATCTTCCGCACGACGAGCTGTTGCAGAGGCTCGATCTATGGTGGGAACTCGAAACATCCCGCGCAGGTGTGTGACGGTAGGTTTGGTAAGGCTGGAACTACAGCTATGTTATTCCTAGGAGGAGCCATGGCCACCCCACGAGACACCTACAAGTACCGGTACGTCGGCCCCAAGGGCCGGATCAAGCATTCTGGGATCACCAACGATCTCCATCGACGCGAGTCGGAGCTTCGGCGCCAATACGGCCCGGGGGATATCGAACAAGTCGGTCGGCGCACCACCCGCGAGGCCGCGAAGGAATGGGAGCGAGGAAAACCCAGCGCAGGACGTGCGGGTCCGTAGCCGGTTCCCCTTGACGCCGGTGGCCCACTGCTACTCGGCAAGGCGATCAGTTCGGAGATGCCGATGTCCCCAAGTTCCGTGGAGCGAACGGCCATTGATTCTGGCGACATGTTGACGAAGGGCGTAAGGCCAACAAGACGATCTGTTCACGGCCATGAGCACTGACCGGCCGATGATCCCGGTGCCCGATTCTGCTGGCATCAAGTCGATCCTCCACGAGGGCCGCGACGATGATCTCATCGGCCTTGTCGAAACAGAGGTATTGGACTTCAAAGAACAACCGTATGCACTGCACGACCAAACCAACGGAGCTCATCGGCATCACGCGTGGGAGTTGGCCAAGGATGTTGCTGCCATGGCAAACGGCCAAAGCGGCGGGTGCATTGTCATTGGCATCCGAACGGAGCCGCACCCAACGAACAGCGAGGATGTGGCCGATGAGGTCAAGCCGTTTCCGTGCGACTTGCTGGACCAGCAGCACTACACCGATGTTGTCGCCAAGTTCGTACACCCAGTCGTAAGGGGCATTGAAGTTCTGAAGTTTGAGAGCGACGGCAAGTGCCTCGCGCTGATCGTCATTCCGCCACAAGACGAAGACGATGGACCGTTCTTGCTGAACAAGGTCGTCGATCCGGACGGGAAGCGAATCGAGGGGTTCGCGATGCCAGTCCGTGACGGGAGCCACACGCGCTGGCAGCCCGTGGGGATGATCCATCGAGACATTGCTGATGGAAGACGCTCACGACGTACCCCCAGCACTTCCGGTGGGGATCCGGCGGTGGCCCGACAGACCCATGCATCCCTCGCATCGCGGATTACGACCGACTTGAACGAGATTGAAAACTACATGGGTTGGCATGACTCGGCGATCTATGCGCTCGCAGCCGTTCCCGTGTCGCCGCCGGATCGCATTGAGGACTTCCACGGAGACCTCAGACAACGCTTTGCAAGTCCTGTTCCACTACGCCTTGCCGGCTTCGGGTTTGGCTACAGCGACCAGCTTGTCGCGGGACATGGGGGTCTTGTGGCCATCGATGCCGATTCTCGATATCGAAGACTAGAACCGAACGGCTATCTCGTCGTGGCACTCAAGGCCGACGAGGACATCTTGGGCCGAACAGGCGGCCAGCCGACGGGTGTAGCCCGGCCGTTGCAGATCAATGTGGTCGCTCTGGTGGAGTTCACCTACGAGTTCTGCCGCTTCCAAACGACGGCTCTGGGACCTGAAATCCGATCAGCTTGGAAACTCGCCTTGATCGTACGCGGAGCAAGGTCTCGGCCGTGGTCACTGCGGCTCGGACTTCCGTGGAACAAGATCGATTTATTGCGCCCGCAGGCCCGCGGAAATGAGGCTCAATCTGACGAGTGGCTCCGAGTGATCGACACTGACGAAGATCACGCAGCGAACGCGTATCAGTTGCTCGCTCGCGTGTGTGATCTGTTTCAGCAGGCCGAAAGCGACCTAGCCCCGTTCGTAAAGGACGGGCGTGTCGATGAGGAATTCATCCTGAGTTTGTAAAGATGGCTTGACCGGGAGACCTAGGTTCGTCGCGACGGCTGCATAGCCCGACCTCAGGCTGTGCGACGCGACTCCGATTGCGCAAGTTCTGCAGGTCTGTCGTGAATCGCCCGTTGGTCGCGTTACGGTGTTGGAAGAGAGGGCGAAGAGGGGACAGAGTGCAGAAACTGCGGACGCTGGCGGACATCTGCAAGAAGCACGAACGGGTCTCTTTCAAGGCACGGTGGCGGCGATGCTCTAGGACGAGTGTGTGAATACCCAGTTTGATCACTCCTTTTTGGCGGCTATCGAATTGTCACAGGGCGGTGGTAAAGTTCGAGTCTTCCGGGGCCGTTAGCTCAGTTGGTTAGAGCGCCTGCTCGACACGCAGGAGGTCACAAGTTCGACTCTTGTACGGCCCACCACCGCGGGTCCGGTCCACACGGCCCACCGAGGTGCTTGCGAAAATCGCAAGTGATCCGATAGCTTGTCCTCATGTCGTCTGCAGTCTCGATTGGAGACCAGATTCGTCGTCTGCGGGAGTCGGCAGGCTTGCAGGCTGCTCAGCTGGCAGTGGCGCTGGGGGTGGACCCGAGCGCGGTCTCAAACATCGAGCACGGCAAGCGGTCGGTAAAGGCCTCCGAGTTGGCTGTGATCGCTGAATTCCTAGGGGTGTCCCAGCTCGCCATTCTTGAGCCGGATTCGCTGCTGGCGCGGCTGCCTGTCGCCGCTCGCGCCGACGGTGCCTCGGTTGAGGGATCGGTCATGGCTCGTCTGACCGCGATGGCCGAGCTGCATCATTTGCTCGCCGAAGGTGGGCACCCGTCGCGTCGGATTCGCTCTGCTCCCGCGAACGGGAACCCCGAGGGATGGCTCGATCGCGCGAACACGCTCGCGCGCTGGGCGAGCGAACGCTTCCGTGGCGTCACGGTCGCGGATGATCCGTTCACGAGCTTGGTCGAGGCAATCGAAGGCGAGCTCGGTACCGACGTGCTCGTAGACAGCTTCGGCGACGTCTCCCTGGCGGGCGCTTCGATCACGGACCCGGAGTTCTCGCTCATTGCGGTGAGTTCCGATCAGCCCCGACCGCGTGCTCTGTTCACGCTCGCCCATGAGCTCGGCCACGTCTTGAACGCAGACGGAGCGACCCTGAACATTGACAACGACCTGCGCGCCAGCACAGACCGAGAACGCCTGGCCAACGCGTTCGCTGCGGCCCTGCTGATGCCCGAAGCGGACCTGCGGAGCACTGTTGCCTCGAATGGGCTCGGCCCAGACTCGCTCGCGCTGATGCTGGTCGAGTTCGGGGTCAGCTACGAATCGCTCGTGTTTCGGCTGCACAACCTGCAATGCGTCAACGCAGCCGGACGCGACAGGCTCAGGTCCGTCGGGTGGACGGGGCTGCTGGCGCGTGTTGAAGACGAGGGTCTCCGCCGAGCGTTGCTTGCCGCCCGCGGCTCCCGGCCAGAACGACGACCTCCGCTGTTGCTCGCCTCACGGTGCCTACGCGGTCTGCTCGACGGCATCGTCGGCGCAGCGCCGCTCGCCGGCCTGCTCGACGTGCCCCGCGACGACCTCATTTC
>JAKZTU010000105.1:0-31824 GCA_047516945.1 Acidimicrobiales bacterium | reverse complement strand
CGGACTCACCGACATCGACAAAATGTGCCTCGCCTGCCCCCTGTGCCACCACAACATCCACGACCGCGGCTACATCGTCACCAAAACCAACACCGGCTACAAAATCATCAACCCCAACAACCCACCAAACGGCCCCTGACCGCCTAAATCGGTGGAGGCAACGGTCTGATAGCTCGGGTTGTCCAGCCAACACCCACCACACGGCTGCTAACCGCCGAGCACGAACCGGTCGCGGTGCTTCCGGAAACGCCGAAGCGCCGACGAAGAGGGTTTAGACGAGCATCCAACCAACTGCGGCGGTGTCAACCAGGATGACCCATAATCGGTGACCCAGAGATCAGAACTCGCCGGTCTGCCCATACTGGTTGCTTCCCCAGCAGGTGATCGTGTTGTCGGTCCGTAACCCGCAACTATGGGAGCCGCCTGCACTGACCGCTTTGAAACTCACTGCCGGCGCCTCGGGGGGTTCGGCGCGTCGGCCTCCCCAACGAAGTTGCGTCCCCAGCAGGTGATCGTGTTGTCGGTGCGTAACCCGCAACTATGGTTGCCGCCTGCGCTGACGGCTTTGAAATCCCCTGCTGGCGTGTCGGCCTGCCCATCGTCGTTGCGTCCCCAGCAGGTGATCGTGTTATCGGTCCCCAACCCGCAACTATGGAACCGGGCTGCGCTGACAGTCTTGAAACTCCCTGCCGGCGCGTCGGCCTGCCCATGCTCGTTGTATCCCCAGCAAGTGATCGTGTTATCGGTACGTAACCCGCAACTATAGAACCAGCCTACGCTGACAGCTTTAAAACGACCTGTTGGCGCGTCAACCTGCCCGTAGTGGTTGTATCCCGAGCAGATGATCGTGTCGTCGGTGCGTAATCCGCAACTATGTCCGAAGCCTGCGCTGACGGCTTTGAAACCTCCTTCCGGCGCGTCAGCCTGCCCAGCCCAGTTGTCTCCCCAGCAGGTGATCGTGTTGTCGGTCCGTATCCCGCAACTATGTTTAAGGCCTGCGCTGACAGTTCTGAAACTCCCTGCCGGCGCGTAGGCCTGCCCAACATCGTTGCGTCCCCAGCAGGTGATCGTGTTGTCGGTACGTATCCCGCAACTATGTTCAACGCCTGCGCTGACAGCTTTGAAACCACCTGCCGGCGCATCGGCCTTCCCATTCCAGATGGAGCCCCAGCAGATGATCGTGTCATCGGCACGTATCCCGCAACTATGGCTCCAGCCTGCGCTGACAGCTTTGAAACCACCTTCCGCCACATCGGCAAGGTCTTCGGCCACATCGGCGGTGGGGTCGCAGTTTGGGGTTGCGGTGTTGATGGTTACGTCCGGTTCGTTCTGGTAGCGGTACAGGAAGGTAACGAGTTGGGCTCTAGTCAATGTCTCGTCAGGAGCGAAGGTGGTCGGTGACGTGCCGGTGGTAATACCGGTGTGGGCCATCCAAGAAACACTGTCTTGTTGCCAAGCCGCGACAACGTCACCGAAGCTGTGCGGCGGTGCAGAAGGCTCACCGGCTAGGCGATACAGAAACGTTGCGGCCTCGGCACGAGTCAAGGTCTCATCAGGCGCGAACGTGGTGGGTGAAGTACCAGTGATGATGCCGGAGTTGGCCGTCCACGAGATTGCATCATTTTGGGAGTCGTCGGTTACGTCGGTGAACGGATGGCGATCCCCGGCATCGGGCGGGTTTTCCGTGTTGTAGATCCACACCGCTGTTTCACCACGCGACACCGCAGAGTCCGGCCCGAAACAGAACCCCGCAATGTCGGCGATCCCATTGTCTACCGACCATTGCACCGCGTCGGTGTACCAAGTGCGTTCACCCACGTCTCCGTATCCCGCCACCGCCCCAGCCTGTGACGGCAACCCCATCAACAACGCTGCCGTCAACGCAAAAACCAACCCGACAGTCAACCAGACCCGGCTCAACCCAACCACCAAGCAAGAACGCAAACACGACATAGACACAATCACGACCTGGACGCAACAACCTAGTCCCCCTTTACGTTGTTGGATGGCCTTGGCGTGCCCTGAGGGCGCTCAGAGTTGGGAGCGTGCGGCTCGGGAGGGCCGCCTCCGAGGCGACCCGCAGCGCTGGGAGCAGGACCACAAAGCTGCGAACTGACCACCTCACGCTAACTGCCGCTTTGGCCCTAGGGTGGCCGAATGAATGTGGACAAGTTGCTCACAGTTGATCCTCGTCTCAAAACGAAGGCGACGGAGTTGTTCGGGGTGGATTATCCGGTAGTGCAAACGGGAATGGGATGGGTTGCGGGGCCGTCATTGGTGACTGGCACCGCAAATGCTGGTGGCCTGGGCATCCTGGCGGCGGCCACAATGACCCTTGAGGAGATGAAAACGGCCATAGCTGAAGTGAAGTCGCGCACCGAACAACCCTTCGGGGTGAATCTGCGAACCGATGCCGCAGATGTCGAGCAGAGAGTCGATCATCTGATCGCCGAAAACGTGAAGGTCGCCAGTTTCGCTCAGGCCCCCCGGCCAGACATGGTCAAGAAACTCAAGGACAACGGTCTGGTCGTGATGCCGACAGTCGGCGCTCGGCGCCACGCCGAAAAAGTAGCCGAGTGGGGAGTAGACGCGGTCTTGTGCCAAGGAAGCGAAGGCGGTGGTCACACCGGGACGGTGCCCACTTCGTTGCTACTCCCACAGGTGTTGGACGCGGTCGACATTGTGGTGGTCGCTGCTGGCGGATTCCACGATGGCCGTGGTCTGGCTGCGGCGTTGGCATGGGGCGCTGACGGCATCGCCATGGGCACGCGGTTTCTGCTCACCTCCGACAGTCGAGTGCCTGGCGAGGTGAAGGCTGTGTATCTCAACACCGCGGTGACAGGCACGGTGGTGTCGACTGCTATCGACGGAGCTCCTCAGAGAGTGATTCGTACCGAGGTGATCAACACCCTTGAACGCACAGGGATACTCAAACTGCCTCGTGCCGGACTCAATGCTCTGCGTTTTCGTAAGCTCACCGACACTTCGCTTCGTGACTTGCTCAAAGAGGGCTTGTCGATGAAAAAGAACCAGGACCTCACCTGGTCGCAGGTTGCTATGGCGGCCAACGCGGCGATGTTGACGCGGGCGACGATGGTTGAGGGGCGCCTTGAAGTGGGAATTCTCCCCACTGGGCAATGCGTCGGAGTTGTCGACGATCTACCAAGCTGCGAAGAGCTAATCTCGCGGATTGTGTCCGAAGCGCTAGAGCGGCTTGATGCTTGTGCGTGAGTCGCAGAGTTGTCTGGTGAAAGCGATCTCGATTGAGGGACTCTCGGTTCGCTTGGGCAACAAAGATGTATTGACCGCTGTTGACCTTGAGCTTGAGCGGGGAGAGTGGCTCAACGTTATTGGTGCGAACGGGGCTGGCAAGACAACCCTGCTGCGTTGCATTCTCGGTTCGGTTGACTACGAGGGAAAATTAGACATCGCCGGCCTGAGCGAGGATGGCGCGTTACATCGAGCTCGCATGATCGCATACGTGCCTCAAGTCCCTGTGATTCCGCCCGGAATGGCCGTGATCGACTACGTGTTGCTTGGTCGCACCCCACACAGGGGAGCTTTCGCCGCAGACAGCGAGCAGGACCTGTCGGTGGCCGCAACGGTGCTTGATCGACTCGACCTTCACGGGTTCTCTGGTCGCGAAGTCAACACGCTGTCGGGAGGAGAACGCCAGCGGGTGGTGATGGCGCGGGCTTTGGCCCAGGAAACTCCGATTCTGTTGTTGGACGAACCAACGACTGCCCTTGACCTCGGACATCAACAGGACGTGCTGGACCTGATCGATGAACTGCGCCATGAGAGGGGGTTGACAGTGTTGGCCACTCTGCATGATCTGACTCTCGCGGCCCGCTACGGAGAGCGGATCGCAGTACTGGCTGACGGTGAGGTTGCCATTACCGGTCAACCGGCGGAAGTCTTGACGGTACCCTTGATCGCGAAGTATTTTCGCGCCAACGTTCGTATAATCGACGACCCCGCCGGTCCGGTCATCGTTCCGGTGGCGAACCGATCCCACCGGGAGACGCCATGACTGCGGTGCCACCTACCGATGATCCCCGTCCAGACGGGCTCCGCGTCGCAAAGAGCCTGGTAGTGCTCAACACTGGTGAAGGTAAGGGTAAGTCGTCGGCGGCCTTCGGAGTTGCGCTACGAGCTCGAGCTCGCAATTGGCCAGTAGCGGTTGTGCAGTTTCTCAAGTCGGAGGACTGGGTGACCGGGGAGCAGATGATGGCCGAGTCGTTGGATATCGACATGTGGTCGCTGGGGGAGGGTTTTACCTGGGACAGTGACGACTTGAGCAAAGACGAAGCTGAAGCGAAAGAAGCATGGCGACACGGCAAGCAGATCGTGGAGTCCGGCGAATACCGGCTTGTGGTCTTTGATGAGATCACCTATCCGCTCAACTGGGGTTGGATAGACGCTCAAGAGGTTGCCGCTACCTTCAAGAATCGACCGGAGAGGGTTTCGCTGGTGCTTACCGGGCGTGACGCGCCTGATTGGATGATTGAGCTGGCCGACACCGCAACAGAGATGGTGAAGACCAAACATGCATATGACTCAGGCGTCTTGGCCAAAAAAGGCATCGATTTCTGATTGATCAGCCCCCGCTGACGAGTTGTTCAGCACCCCGAGACACCACAACCTCGTCGTCTCGATCATCAAGCCAACCTTGGGGCAGGTGGACGTTACGCGCTGAGCCGTGGTGACCTCGAACCATACGCATACCCCCTTCAGGGAAGGGCAGTGTACGATCCAGACCGCCCAGCAGAGTCCTCAACTCGTCGAGTGATCCTACTTTGTTGAGTTTGCGGCGAACCTCGTTACCGATCGCGAACCCCTTGAGATACCAGCCGGTGTGTTTGCGAAAGTCGCGGATGCCTGATGCCTCACCCAGCCAGTCGCAAAGAAGTTCTGCGTGGTCTGCCATGCCGTCGACAACCTTGCCGAGATTGGGGCGAACCGGGAGCGGTTGACCGTCAAAGACACGCGCCAAGTCTTCGAAAATCCAGGGCCGGCCAAGACAGCCGCGTCCGATGACAACGCCATCCGCGCCGGTGGTACGCATCATCTTGAGCGCGTCGTCAGCCTCCCAAATGTCGCCGTTTCCGAACACCGGAATCTCGGTCACCACTGATTTGAGTTCCGCGATTCGTTGCCAGTCAGCCGCTCCGCTGTATAGCTGACTTGCGGTTCGGGCGTGAAGAGCCACAGCCCGACATCCCTCTTCTTGCGCGATGCGAGCAGTGTCATAGAACGTGGTGGTTGAGTCGTCGATGCCCACCCGGAACTTCAGCGTTACGGGCACATCTCCGGCAGCGGATACCGCGGCACGAACGATCGAGCGGCAAAGCGAACGTTTCCAGGGAAGGGCTGCGCCGCCTCCGTGTCGTGTCACTTTCTTCATCGGGCAGCCGAAGTTGATATCGATGTGTTCAACGCCTTGGCCCTCGACTAGGCGGCGGGTGGCTTCTCTGATCGAGTAGGCGTCGGTTCCGTACAGTTGGATGCTGCGAGGCCACTCGCCTGGAGCAAACGAAGCCATTTTCAGGGTCTTGGGGTTCTCTTCAATAATTGCTCGGGCTGTGATCATCTGGTTTACGTAGAGTCCTGCTCCATAGCTGCGACAAAGTGTGCGAAACGGAGCGTTTGTCACGCCGGCCATTGGTGCCAGCACAACGGGAGGCCAGACTTTTAGATCACCTATCAACACCGGCGCGAATTCACCGGGCGCGGCGGGAGGTTCCGTAGGAGATGGAGACGTATCGGTCATGGTTGCTGACGGCCTCGTCTAAACGAGCGGTTCTCGAAACGAGAGAAGATCAATGTCTATCTGCGCACAGAGGCGATCAAGCAGTGGGAGTGGTAGGCCGACCACATTGCTCACTGATCCCTCGACATGATCGGCGAATATCGAACTAGCACCCAGCAGCGCGTAACTTCCCGCTTTGTCGGCGTACTCGCCAACGTCAAGAAAAGAGTCGATTCGGCCGGGGGTTAAGTCACCGAAGGTGACCTTGGTGGTTTCCACGCTTGAGACTTCGCGCCGCTCGCCGTTGGATGAAGTTGCAATCACCGCGACTCCGGTAGCTACTTCGTGGGTACGATTCGCGAGTCGTGAGAGTATCTCCACGGCGTGTGCACGGTCCTTGGGTTTACCCAATATTTCACCGTGGATGACCACAACAGTGTCCGCTGCGATGACGGTTGTGCCCACAGCGGCGAGCGCTTGCGCTTTCTGTTGGGCTAGACGTTCCACATAGTGCGCAGGCATCTCTTTGGACTGAGGCGTTTCGTCGATGTCGGCAGGAGAGACGGAGAAAACGAGGTCAAGTCCCCGCAACAATTCTCGGCGACGCGGTGACGCCGAAGCCAACACTAAACGCATTTGATCCATTGTCTTGGAGGCCGAGCGAATAGGCAACGTTTAGAGACTTTAATCGGCTCGTGTAGCGAGACCGTGGCCCGAGCGGCCCGCCCGTGAGCGCAGCGAACGAGAGCGGGAAAGCAACGTCTGCCAGTGGCCGATGACACCAGACACCCGCTTCTAGCGCCTACCCTTCGGGGATCGACGAGAAACCAGACTCCGACCCGGCTAAGACGACAGCTACGGGATCCGAATCAACCAAGAAATCCCCCACATTCGTGGCTACCGCAGGATTCATGCGCGCGGGTACAGCACAGCACTCTCTGCCTACCGTAGATGCTGGTCCCATTTGGAGTTATGAAGAATCCGATATCCGAGCTCACGAGTTCTTGGCCGCGGTGGCGGGTAAACGAGACATCTACGGGTACGTCGAAGACCCAGTTGAGCACGCTCGTGTCAACTCCCTCATGCTTTTGTTCAACGAGGAAACCACCGAAGCCTTCGGGACCTTCTTGGTGCGTATGCCCCAGCCTCGCGCCGAAGCTTGGCGCGAACTTATTTCCGGCGGTGTCAGCTCGGAGGTCTTCGGCCCTCTGACGCTGCAAGAACGAGTAGATGAGCGTCAGATCGGGGCGCACCTCCAAGCTGCTCGTAACCGCCGGATCGTCTCGGCGTTGGTATCGGCTGTCGTAGCTGTGGCGCTGGTGATGGTTGGCGTCGCACTTTGGAACGAATTGGTCACCGAGGATGCTCGTTCCAGCGGAAGCCTCAACTTTGGTCTACTCGACGAGGCTTCGAATGAAGCAGCGCTTGTCGGTGGTCCACCCGTGGTTGAGACCTCACTCACGGCGACTCTCTCCACGATTTTGGCAGTGTTGGCAGGTGACGCTCCACTTTCTGAGCGAGTCACGACCGCACCCGCAGGTAGTTTCCCGTATCCAGCAGGTTCGCTAAGGGCCACCATCTTCCAATACGCGGGCAGTGGACATGTGCTGTTCGTGGGTCCAAGTGGTTTCGTGAATAACAGTTGCTTGCGAGCCAGCGTTGTCAGCGAAGACCTTCGGCCCCTGGACGTCGTAACTACCGGACCATGCGTAGACCCAGTTGGGCGTGCAGCCACGATTGGTTGCTTGGGACCGACGGCGGTGCTCGTAGACTTGAAGGTGCCCACCGGAGCTGTCGAATTGCCAGAAGGAGGGAGCGGATTCGCCGAGGCGGTGCGGGTTCAACTTGTGGGTCACGATGAGCGTTATGAGGCGCTCTCGATCCGGGCAACAATTGAGGTGGGGGCTCAAGATGAGGTTGTTGTCCCTCGCTTCGGCGCGGCACCCGGCGATGAACTGATCTTCAACTTTGGTAGCGATCAGGTCGGTATCTGCACGGTCACCGGAGATCTACCGCAATAGTGACCACCGCTGCTAAGTCGCTGCACCCTGATGGCCGGCGGCGGCCAACCCCTCAGCGATCCGCGTTCGCAGTTGGTCAAGATCTTCAGAGTCTGGCGAGGTGTCGGCCAGCGCGAAATCCAGGTTGGCCATTGAGTTGATCGGCACCACATGGACATGCACATGCGGGACCTCGAACCCTGCGATCATGAGACCGATTCGCGTCGGGTTCAGGAGCCGCTTTTGTACATTGCCGATGGCATGGGCTACCTCGGTGAGGTGAGCGGCTTCGCCTGAGGAGAGATCGGTCCACTGATCAATCTCGCTGCGGGGTACCACTAGGCAGTGGCCGCGAGCAAGAGGACGAACATCAAGAAAAGCGACACAAACGCTGTCTTGGTATACAAATCGGGCAGGGATCCCGCCGTCGATGATTCGAGTGAATATGGTGGG
Organism: Acidimicrobiales bacterium; assembly: GCA_047516945.1. Lineage (GTDB taxonomy): Bacteria > Actinomycetota > Acidimicrobiia > Acidimicrobiales > Aldehydirespiratoraceae > VXYK01. The sequence goes on along the minus strand of JAKZTU010000105.1, from coordinate 23,619 downwards.
CATGTCCAGATCGTAGGCTGGCAATGGAACAGATATGGATGACGCTGACCAGACGGGATCTCGCGAGCCGCCACTCGGAGTCTTCGAAGACCGGATATTCACAGTTCCGAACTTGATATCACTGCTCAGGCTGGTGGCCATTCCAGTGTTTTTGTGGTTGCTGTTTTCCGCTGATGATCGCTGGGCAGCTGCCTGGCTCTGGGGTGCGGTTGGTGCAACTGATTGGGTGGACGGCTGGTGGGCCCGAAAGTTCGATGCGGTCAGCGAACTTGGCAAAGTCCTCGACCCGGTGACCGACCGTGCAGTCCTGATCGTGGGAATCGCTGCGGTGGGTATTGATGGAGCGGTGCCGTGGTGGTTGGTCGTTCTGACGCTTGCGCGGGAGGTGATCGTGGCTGTGGCTGGACTTGTGCTTCAGGCGTTGGGCGCTCGGCGAATTGATATCACCTGGTGGGGAAAGTGCGCAACGTTCGGTCTCTACTTCTCGTTTCCGTTCTTGTTGGCAGGTGCTTCAGATGCTGGCGTGGCCAACTGGTTTTGGTGGGCGGGATGGATCTGCGCAGCGCCTTCGTTGCTCTACAGCTACCTTTCGGCGGCGCAGTACATTCCTTTGGGACTCGAGGCCCTTCGCAACGGTCGCGCTGATAAGAGCCACTGAGACCCACGAGGCGATGGGTTTCGGATAGGTTTTCACTATGGATATCCCTGACGATCTTCTTTATTCAAGAGACCATGAATGGGTCTCAATCGAAGGCGATGCTGCGAGGGTCGGAATCACCGACTATGCACAGGACGCGCTTGGTGACGTGGTCTACGTTGACCTTCCACGGGTCGGTGACCAGGTCGAAGCCGGCTCTTCTTTTTCTGAAGTTGAGTCGACCAAATCAGTTTCGGAACTCTACGCGCCGGTCTCGGGAACAATCTCCGCCGTCAACGACGACTTGGCTGACGCCCCAGAACGAATAAACGAAGACCCCTACGGCGAAGGCTGGATAGTCGTGATCTCGATGTCTTCGGCGACCGAGAGAGATGCTCTTTTAGATGCCGTGGCCTATGGTGCTCTTATCGAGAGTTGAGCATTAGAGTTGAGTAAACAGCGTGACTGACCGAGCCTGTACCAAATGTGGACATCGCAATTCTGATGGCGCTCGCTTCTGCTCGTCGTGTGGAGACTCACTTTCTCGAGATGAGGTGACGACAGATCATGTTGCGGTCGATTTGGATGGCAGCGGTGTGAGCATTGATCGTTCGGCATTCGGGATTCACGAAGGACTCTTTGTCGTGCTTCACGGACCGAAAGCGGGAGCCCGTTATGCGCTCGACTCCGATGTCGTGACAGTGGGGAGACACCCCAACAGCGTCATCTTCCTAGACGATATCTCGGTCTCCCGCCGGCACGCGGAAGTTCGGCGCGTCGGGTCGCGCTATTTGGTGCTTGATGTCGGTTCGCTGAACGGCACGTATATCGAGCGCCAACGTGTCGATGAGCATGAGTTGACGGACGGCGAAGTGTTGCAGATCGGCAGATTCAAGTTGGTGTTCGTACATGGCACCGGGACGAACTGAAGGGAGGGGCATGGCTGCGCAACCGCATCACTCAATCGGTGAGGTATTGAGTTTACTCCAAGCCGAAAACAGCGATGTCACGATCTCGAAGATCCGCTTTTTGGAAAGCCAGGGACTGATTGCTCCCGAGCGAACCCCCTCGGGCTATCGAAAGTTTTATGCGAGCGACATTGCTCGGTTGCGTTGGATCCTGGCCCAACAACGCGACCATTTTCTTCCCCTGAAAGTAATCAAGAAACGTCTCGAAGAACCTGGATTTACACTTGAGGTTGAGCCTCTGACTAGTGAGGAACCTCCAGCTGCAGAACCGACGTTGTTCAGTAAACGCGACAAAGCGCCTGCGAATTCGGGTTCGGGTGCAGATGAAGTTGAAGCTGCATCTGAGGTTGAGGCCGAAGAAGCAGAAGACGAATACTTGGAGCCAATTGATGGTCTTTCGGTAACTGAGCTAGCCGAAGCTGCCAAAATCGAGGTGGGAATCGTTCGCGAGCTTGATCGTTTAGGCCTTATAGAGTCAATTGGACGCTCCGGTAGCGCCGTCTATGACCCAGACGCGTTGGTCGTGGCCGAAGCTGCAGCGATCTTTGGAGAATACGGGCTTGAACCCCGCCACATGCGTATGTTCAAGGTTTCGGCAGAGCGCCACGCTGGTGTTTTTGAACAGATTTTCTTGGCGCGCTTGGCCAAGGGCGGCAAATCGATGCAGCGGGCACGTGATGAACTAAACGAGCTTGTGCGACTAGGCGAGGTGCTTCAACGCTCGATCCTGCGCAGGAGTTTCGGCGAGAGTCTTGACTGACCTCCAGGACTCTGGCCTCCAGGAATCGGACCCCCAGATTCTTCTCGATTCGAGAGGTATTGAGGCCACTGTCGAGCGCGTCGCCGCCGACATGAGCGCCGACCACACCGATGGGGTCGTGCTTGCTGGGGTGCTACGGGGCAGTGTGCCGTTTCTTGCTGATCTCGTTCGGGCGATGACGATTCGTGTCAGGATCGATTTTCTGGCGATCACTCCGTATTCGCCCGGTACCGGCCGGGTCCGTCTGCTCAAGGATCTAGACATCGATATCACGGAGCGCGATGTCGTGATCGTGGAGGACATTGTCGACACCGGTCTTACCAGCGAGTTTCTAACTGCAGAGTTGAGCCGTCGAAACCCTCGCAGTCTGTCAGTCTGCACTTTTGTGGATCGGCCGGCGCGTCGCCTGGCCCCGGTCAAACTCGATTACGTCGGTACTGAGATTCCCGAGGAGTTCGTGATTGGTTACGGCCTCGACTATGAGGGCCGATACCGGAATCTACGGATGTTGGCCACCGCTGACCCTGCCGTTCTGAGGGAGAACCCCGATGCATACATCGCTGCCTTGTATCGAATCTAAAGACTCGGTTTGCTGCCAACATCGGACCCTCAAAGTGGACGGTCTAGGGTAGAAGCATGCAGGAAATGGATCTCATCGGTGTTCGCGTCGAAATGCCAACCAACGCACCGATGGTTTTGCTGCGCGAACGTGCCGGCGAGGAACGGATTATCCCGATCTATATCGGCGCACAGGAAGCCACCGCGATCGCTCTGGCGCTTGATGGCGTCGACACGCCACGCCCGATGACTCACGACTTGATGCGTGACCTGCTTGAGGAGTTGTCCGTCGATATGGTCCGCGTGGTCATCACCGGCCTCCACGAAAAGACCTTCTTCGCCGAGTTGCATCTCAGCGTTGAAGGCAAGACTCATGTGGTGTCTAGCCGACCCTCCGACGCGATCGCGCTGGCGGTACGCACCAACACACCGATTTTCGCCGAAGAGGCCGTTGTCGAAGAAGTCGGTTTTCGTGAATCGGATCCCCAAGAGGCTGAACAATCCGAAGAAGTCGTAGAAGAGTTCAAGGAGTTCCTCGACAACATCTCACCAGAAGACTTCGAGGACCAAGGCTGAGAATATCGAGGCGCAGAACACCGAGGCGTTGACCTCTGCTCCGCGCTCCCGTAGAGTTATCCACGCTGACAAAGACGTAATTTCGTTGGTGTCATCACGACGGGAGGAATTGATGAATGAGCAAGGGTTTAGTTCAAAACGCACCACAGAGATCGCCGGTATCACCTATCGACAGCTTGACTACTGGGCTCGCGAGGATATTGTCCGCCCCTCGCTGACCAAAGCGAGCGGTTCCGGTAGCCGCCGCCTCTACAGCTACCGAGATCTGCTTGAACTCAGAGTGATCAAGACTTTGCTTGACTCCGGTATCAAGCTCCAAGGGGTTCGCAAGGGTCTTGACTATATGCGTGACCAACTGGGCGAAGATGTCACCTCGGCCAATCTGGTCATCAGCGGTACGAGTTCGGTAGTGGTCAACACCGGGGAGGAACTCATAGAGATCCTCCAAAACGGCCAGGGTGTGCTCAACGTCCTCCCCTTGGGAGGCGTCAAAGATACCGTTGATGCGCGCATCGTCGATCTCTTCCCCGAGAGCGACGAGATCGGCGACTCCGACGCCGCAGCCGCCACCTGATAGAGGCCACAACCTGTCTCAGGTTGGCTATGACCGAAGCTGGAGCAACCATGACCGGTAGTCGGCGCTCGCCGCTGTGCGATGTCCATGTGGCGCTTGGGGCCAAAATGGTGCCCTTCAGCGGTTGGGAGATGCCTTTGTCCTACCCCGGCGGCACTCTGGCTGAGCACTTGGCTTGCCGTTCCGAATGCGTCGTTTTCGATGTGTCACACCTGGGCACGGTACGGGTCAGCGGCCCAGGAGCGTTCGATGCCCTGCAATGGGCTTTCTCCAACGATCTGAATCGCATAGGGCCGGGTCGAGCGCAGTACACCCATCTTCTTGATGCAACAGACGCTTCAGTCCTCGACGACATCATTGTGTGGTGGGTCTCAGACGACCGTTTCGATGTAATGCCCAACGCGTCGAATACCAGCCGAGTTGACAAGGCGCTCAGCGAAGCCCCCACATTGCCCCAAATCGAAGATGTGACCAGCACCCGTGCCGTAGTCGCTGTGCAGGGTCCGAAGGCTCGCTCCAGGCTCGCAGCTGTTTCTCCCGAAGCGGCCGCCGTTGGACGTTTCCGTGTCGCCCAAGTTGAAATTGCTGGTTGCGAAGTACTCGTCGCCGGCACCGGTTACACAGGGGAGGACGGCTTTGAAATCGCTGTCCAAGCCGAGGCAGCAACCAGCATTTGGGACCTGATCGTTGCCGCGGGGATCACCCCGGCGGGTCTCGGTGCTCGCGACACATTGCGCCTTGAGGCCGGTTTACCTCTCCACGGGCACGAGCTGGGCGCCGGGATCTCTCCTCTGCAAGCGGGCCTTGGCTGGGTCGTGCGCTTCGACAAAGGAGACTTCCGAGGACGCGAGGCACTATTGGCTGAACAGCGAGACGGCCCGCGCAGGCTTTTACAGGGGTTGCTGGTAGATGGTCGCCGCCCTCCCCGTGAGGGGCAGACCGTCTGGCGCAACGGAGCAGAAATCGGGTTTATTTCCAGCGGCAACTTCTCACCGATCCTTCAGCGAGGGATAGCCCTGGCCTTTTTGCGCCCCGATATCGCGGCTGACGACGAGGTTACAATCGATGTCCGCGGTACCGAAGTAGCCGCGGTGGTCACCTCCCCACCCTTCGTGTGAGTCCGCGGCTGCGAACCAGCTTCCAGCTAGTGCCCGAGACGCATCGGCTTGATGACTGTCTCTCCGAATTCGCTCAAGGTATCGGGGACTGCGAAATCGCTCATCCAGACGTAGATTCGCTCGATTCCTGAGGTTGCTCGCGCGGCGTAGTGTTCGGTCAGTTCTTCGGCGTCGCCTATGACATGACCGACATCGCTGAAACGCCGAAGGGCCGTCTCAGTGATCGCGACCCGGTCGCCTCGGTGGGGGATGAACGTAACCCGCTCTTGAATTGAACTTCGGGCATCGCCGATCCGTTCTCTCATCTCCGAATAGCGATCAAGACGATGTATCGGGCAGTTCCACCAATCGGCGAAGCGGGCCACGAGCGCGAGTGTCCGGGGACCGCTCCCACCAATGACAATAGGGATGCGACCCATCGGTGCCGGCACTTGCTGCGCTTCGCTCAGTGTGTGGTGCTGGCCCGAATAGGAGACTTGTTCACCAGACCAAAGAGCCGTCACAACCTCAAGAGTCTCGGTTAGGCGCTCGACGCGGGCGCGAGCAGCGGTGTCACCCACGCCAAAAGTCTCAAACTCGGTTGGGACGCTACCCCAACCGATACCCAACTCGAAGCGGCCCGAAGTGGCGTGGTCAAGGGTGACAGCCTGTCGGGCCAGCACTGCGGGGTGGCGAAAGGAGTCACACAACACGAGGTGGCCGACGGTGCCGGTGGTATTCGCTCCGAGCCATGCGGCGGTGATCATGGCATCCCACATGGGTTGGCTTTCGGCCAGCGGCGGGGCTAGATGGTCCATCAACGCGACCCCACCGAATCCCGAATCGACGGCAACGTTGGACCGTTCCGTCATCGTCGGCAACGACATCCGCATCTGTGGCAAGAACAGTTGAAAGTCCATAACCGGGCGAAAGTCAGCTTACGGACGCTCGTCGAGCATTGGCAGAACGTTGATTGCGTGCTGGCGCAGGAAATGGTCGGCGAGGGTCAGCAGCACCATTGCTTCGACCATGGGCACAGCACGGGGCAGCACACAGGGGTCGTGGCGCCCCTTGGCCGCGAGAGTTGCCGCTTCACCGTCTCTGGTCACGGTCTTTTGCTCACTGGCGATCGTGGCGGTGGGCTTGAACGCCACACGAGTCACGATGCTCTCGCCGTTGGAGATTCCGCCCTGGATGCCTCCGGACCGGTTGCTGGCAGTGCGGATCCCATCGGCGGCCGTGAAGGGATCGTTGTGGCTGAGTCCGGTCATCAGCGTTCCGGCGAAACCGCTGCCGATCTCCACGCCTTTGGCGGCGGGAAGCGACATTAAAGCGCCTGCCAGGTCTGCGTCGAGTTTGTCGAACACCGGCTCACCTAGACCCGCGGCGACACCTCGGGCGATGCACATTACGGTTCCGCCCAAAGAGTCGCCGTTGTGTCGGGCGCCCTCGATGGCCTCGCTCATTGCTGCTGCTGCGGTCGGGTCCGGGCAGCGGGTTGGATGGTTCTCGACTTCGTCGAGGCTGACGGTGGCGTCGTCAACGTCGGCTTCGATGTCGGTGATGCTCTGCACCCAACCGAGCACTTCGATTCCAGCGGCGACCTCGAGGAGTCGGCGTGCGACGGCGCCTGCGGCTACCCGACCGATTGTCTCGCGTGCCGAGGCCCTGCCTCCTCCCTGCCAATCCCGAAATCCGTATTTGGCGTCGTAGGTGAAGTCTGCATGAGATGGCCGGTAGACGGCTCGCAGGTGTTCGTAGGCACCGGGGTTGTGGTCGGCATTGCGGACCAGCACCGCGAGCGGCGTGCCGGTGGTGTAGCCGGTGAACACACCCGAGAGAATCTCTGCTTGGTCAGCTTCGTCGCGTTGAGTCACGAGACGGCTTTGGCCCGGACGACGACGGTCGAGGTCACGCTGCAGGTCGTCGACACCCAGCGCAAGGCGCGGCGGGCAACCGTCGACCACGACTCCCACACCGGGGCCGTGGGATTCGCCGAATGTGGTGACTCGAAAGAGGGTGCCGAATGAACTGGACATCACAGGCGAGTGTACGGGCCGCGGTACTCCGCTCGCAGGATGTTTAGAAGAAGCGGATGGACCGCACTGGCAATCAGCAGCGGTCAGGCTTCGATGAGTCCGCGGGTATCTGCAGCACGGCGGCGGATACTGTCAGCGGTGCTGTCATCGGGTGCAGCGTTGGCGGCTCGTTCAGCTTCTACCCGCTCGTACCAACGTTGCACTTCCTCAGACCTTCGCTGATCGCTCCAGCCGAGTTCACGGGCCATCAATGAAGCGACGCTCTCGGCTGCGAGATTGCCCCGCTCCTCACCCTCAATCGAGATACGTAGACGACGCGCTAGCACGTCGTCTAGATGCAGAGCCCCTTCGTGACGTGCCGCGTGCACGACCTCCGCGGCGATATAGGTGCCCCCGGGTACCTGCGCTGCAAGTGAGGGGTCGAACTCGGCAATCTCCAGGACGTCAACTATGCGGTTGCCATGACGCCACAGAAGACGCTCAACGATGTCACGGTCTAAGGCGCTGACCTTGGCGAGTGCATCAGCTTGCTGCGACCAGTGTTGCCACTCGTCGCTACCGAGTAGCACCACATCTTGGGTGCAAGATGGGGGAACATTGCCGGGCAAACCGTCTACAGCGGCGTTGATGGCATCAGCGGCCATAACGCGATACGTGGTGTACTTGCCACCGGCGATCGAGACAAGTCCAGAGATCGGCTCGGCCACAGCGTGCTCGCGGCTGACCGTCGCAGTGTCGTCAGCGGAAGTGTCGAGGAGTGGGCGAAGTCCCACGTACACACCCAGAATGTCGGCTCTGGTCAGTGGCCTTTCCAGAGCCTCGTTGGCATGATCCAGGATGTAGTCGATATCAGCACTCGACGCGGCGGGGTGAGCTCGATCGAACTCCCATTCGGTGTCGGTAGTGCCGAGCAACCAGTGCTCACCCCACGGGATCAAAAAGAGGACGCTGCGAGCAGTGCGCAACACAATCCCGCAATCGCTGTCGATGCAGTCGCGACCCACCACTAGATGAACGCCCTTGGCCGCGCGTACGGCAAGACTGGAGGGCGCGACCATGTCGTGGATGTCATCCAGCCAAACACCGGTGGCGTTGACGACTTTGGTGGCCCGGCACTCGTAGTCGGTGTTGGTTTCCAGATCACGGAGTTCGGCACCGACCACCGTTTCCACACCGTCGACATCCTCGATAAGCAAGCCTGTCACGCGTGTGCTGGTGACGATGGCTGCACCGTGATGAGCCGCTGTGCGAGCAATGGCCAGGGTGTGTCGCGCGTCGTCGATCTGAGCGTCTTGGTAGATGATCGCACCCCGTATCGACGATCGCTTCAGCGCCGGTGCGAGTTTGAGGGTTGCTTTGCGGCCCAGGTGACGGTGAAAGGCGAGTGGGTGCTTCCCGGTGCGAGCTAGCAAGTCATACAGCAGGACTCCCGCGCCGAAGTAGATCCGCTGCCAGAACCGGCGGGTCAGCGGGATCATGAAAGAGATCGTGCGAACCAGATGCGGCGAAACGGTCTTGGCCAACAAGCCGCGTTCATGCAGTGCTTCGCGCACCAACGCGAAGTCGCGACTCTCGAGGTAGCGCAGGCCACCATGGAGCAGTTTCGAGGAGCGACTTGATGTGCCGCTGGCCAGATCTCGTTGTTCAACAAGTCCGACTTTGAGCCCGCGAGTCGCCGCGTCAAGGGCGCAGCCCACTCCGGTGACACCGCCGCCGATCACCAGAATGTCGAGTTGTTCGTTGGCGAGGCGTTCGATGTCGTGCTCTCGCCGTTGTGGACTGAGCGATCCCGGGACGGACGCGGAACAGGTCCGGATCGTCGATGTGTGCGCCTCCATGTTGCCAGCGTACGCTGCTGTGGATATGACTCCGCCTCCGGCCGACGCGCTCAATTTTGCAACGATCTGGGAGGGCATTGCCGAAGTCGTTCCCGAAGCTCCGGCGATTGCTCACGGTCCCGAATCCTGCGATTGGGCGACCTTCGAGAACCGTGCAGCGCGTCTTGCAGCTGCGTTGGGTGCCGCTGGCATAGCCGGCAACGACAAGGTGGCGTTCTATCTGTACAACGGTTTCGAATATCAAGAGGCCCAATTCGCGGCATTCAAGCAGCGAGCCGTTCCTTGCAATGTCAACTACCGCTACATCGCCGAGGAGTTGGCGTATCTGCTCAACAATGCCGACGCCAAGGCGATCTTCTTCGATAGTTCGCTCGCTGATCGTGTGGCCGAGGTCAAGCACCGCTGCGAGCATCTGCGATTGCTGGTTCAGGTTGGCGACGGTGATCTGATCGACGGTGCGGTGGCCTATGAAGATCTGATCGACAGCTTCGAGCCGGCGCCGCCTGTTGAGCGCAGCGGCGATGATCTGTGGTTCCTCTACACCGGTGGCACAACGGGGAACCCCAAGGCCGTGATGTGGCCCCACGGTCAGATGATCGCCAACATGGGCGGCCATTACCGGATACTGAACCGTGAGATACCGCGCGACGCGGCCGAGGCGGTCGACGCGGCCCGGGAGATGCACAGGCGCAGGCGCACTACTCGTCTGCTGGCTTCGGCCCCGTTGATGCATGGAACGTCAGGGATCAACTCTCTTCATGTGCTCACCATGGGTGGAATGGTGGCGACTCTGGTTGCTCGCAGTTTCGATGCCGATGAAGTCTGGCGCCTGGTAGCGAGACATCGTCTCACCATGTTGGTGATCGTCGGTGACGCGTTTGCTCGTCCGTTGCTCGAATCTTTGGATGCCGCTGAGGCTGCGGGTGATCCTCACGATCTGTCCAGCGTCTACCAGGTCTTCTCTTCGGGTGTCATGTGGTCCGCGGAGTCCAAGCGGGCGTTTCTTGAGCACAAGTCGATGACCTTGATCGACAGTCTCGGTGCCAGCGAATCGATCGGTCAGGGTTTGCAGACAATCCGGCGCGACGAGTACGAGGACGAGAACGAGAAGGTGTCTACGGGGAATTTCGTGCTGGGTCCGACGACTGCGGTGATCAGCGACGACGGCAGTCTTGTCGAGCCGGGGAGCGGGGTGGTGGGTCGCCTCGCCAACCGTGGCGCCAACCCGATCGGTTACTACAAGGACGAGGCCAAGACCGCGGAGACTTTCCCGTTGATTGATGGCGTCCGGTGGTCGATTCCGGGCGACTATGCAACCGTCGAAGCAGATGGCACGGTCACGCTGTTGGGCCGAGGTTCGGTTTGCATCAACTCCGGCGGTGAGAAGATCTTCCCCGAAGAGGTTGAAGAAGCACTCAAGAGCCACAGCGCAGTCCTCGACTGCAATGCGGTGGGGTTACCCGATCCGCGATGGGGACAATCGGTCAACGCCGTGGTGTCAATCGAAGATGGCGTAACCGTCTCAGATGATGAATTGATTGCTCATTGTCGTACCCGCATTGCCGGTTACAAGGCTCCGAAGCGGATTTTTCGTGTTGCGGAGTTTGTGCGAAGCCCCAACGGCAAGTCCGACTACCAGTGGGCCAAAGCAACCGCGGAGTCGTTGGTCGACCGCTGACCAATCCGCTGATCAGAGCTCAAGCAAGGCCTGCTCAACTACTTCAGGCAAGGCGGGATGGATGTAGTACTTCTTTGTTGCGATGTCGTCGACGCTCAGGTCGAACACCATCGCCTGGATCAGCTGTTGGATGAGCGTCGAGGCTTGAGGTCCGAGGATGTGTGCCCCCAACAACTTGCGTGTCTCTGTATTCACGATGAGTTTGCAGAAGCTCTCGGTATCTTCCATGGCCCAGCCGTAGGCCGCGGACCCGTATTGGTTGACAGCGACACGATAGGGGAGTCCGGTTTGTGAGCACTGCTTCTCGGTGAGGCCCACGCTCGCTACTTGCGGATGGCCAAAAACTGCCGCTGGAACGAAACGATGATCGACTTCTACAGGATCATCGGGATGGAGCAGGTTGTGGGAAACAACTCTCGCTTCGTGATTGGCAACATGTTTGAGTTGAGCTGGATTGGTTATGTCTCCCAGCGCCCAGATTCCTTCGACGTTGGTGCGCAGTTGTGCGTCGGTGATGACATAGCCGTCGTCGTCGGTTGCCACCCCGGTGGCTGCGACCCGGAGTTGGTCGCCGTTGGGAACGCGACCAGTGGCGACCAACAGCTCGTCGGTTCGGTGTTCCCCTTCGTTGGTTTCCAGCACGATTTCGTTGCCGTCGCGATCGATGTTGTCAATGCTCACCCCTGTTCGCATTTGGAATTTGTCGGCGTAGATCTTGGTAAAGCGTTCGCTGATAGCAGCGTCCTGCGAGCGAAGCATCGTGTTACCGCGTAGCAGGAAGGTCACGTCGCTGCCCAACGAGCCGAACACGTTGCCAAGTTCGGCGGCGATGTATCCACCGCCTATCACAGTCAGCCGCTTTGGAATGGCAGCTATGCGCATGATGGTGTCGGAGGTGTGAAAGCCACATTCGGCAAGGCCCGCGATGTCGGGAACGAAAGCCCTGGCACCCGCGGCCAATACAATCTTGTCGGCGTTGATGATCTCTTTGCCGACTTGCAGCTGTCTGGGTCCGACGAAATGAGCGTTTTGTTGGTAAACGGTCACGTTGGGGAGACCCTTGCGGTATTCCTCACCGCTCGCAGCGATCGGATCGATCCGTCCGAATACCCGATCGCGGATCGCTGGCCAATCAGCTCGGTCGAAGCGGGTGTCAATGCCGTAACGCCCGCCATTGTTGGCCAACTCGGCGACTTCAGCGGTGTAGACGAGCATCTTGGAGGGAATGCAGCCGACGTTCAGGCAGGTCCCGCCAAACAGCGCGCGCTCGACGATGGCGACATCCCAATCGTCGTATTCAGGGTTGACAATCGAGTTTCCCGATCCGGTACCGATGATGATCAGATCAAATGAGCGCATCGGCGCAGGTTAGCGTCGCTGACAGCCGCTCTATTCGGAGTCTTTGGTGACGGCTAGTTCAGCGAGTCGCTTGCGAAAGCGATCGATGTTGCGGAGTTTGATGGATTCGAATCCGCGCACCAACTCTGCGGTCTCGGCAACCTGTTGGGTGTGCTGTAAGTCCCCAGCGTCGAGCGAAGCACGCAGGGCGGCCAGGTATTCGTGCGGCAAAGCCCGTTCAATTCGGCGCAGCTTGGCCCACCCGAAGAAGTCAAAAGGCGTTCCGCGGAGGTGTTTGGCGCCTTTGAGCAAACGGAACATTGGGCGCCAACGAGTCGAGAAAGAGATCTTCTGCGAGCGTCCGATGGCTCGCAGTGACGGCGGGTGCAGTTGCCATGCGATTTTGTCGCCGGGTCGAGCCACTGCGTGCACAGCTTGGTGTCCGTCAGAATCAAGCATTAGACGAGCTACTTCGTATTCGTCTTTGTAGGCCATGAGCTTGAACAAACCGCTTGCAGTGGTCGAGATGATGCGCGGTGTTTGCGCCGGGTCGATGGTCGCGACTTGAGCAGTAATTTCGTCGAGTTGGTCGAGATACCAGAGCGCGGTTCGTTGGTTCTGGAAAGCCACGAGTTCGGCACTGAAGCGACTCAGTTCCTCAGTTAGTAGAGGATCATTTCCGAGAGTCTCAACCCTTTGTTGAAGTGCCCCTGAGAGTTTGAGAGTGCCCGCTTTCGGGTCTTGGGCGTTGATCGCGGTGGCAACCAAATCAGGATCAGCGATTTGCCAACGACCCCAGCCAAAGGCGGCAAGGTTGAGATCAACCGCCACGCCGTTGAGCTCGATGGCTTGCTCCAACGCTCGGGGCGAGATGGGAAGGAGACCAGATTGAACGGCCATACCGACCACGAAAATGTTAGCACCTACCGCATCTCCGACCAGAGCCGCGGTAGTGGCAGCAGAAGCGGCCCAATGACAAGAATCAGCGCGAGCCATGTCGCTGATTCGCTTCAGCAACTCCTCTTGGGTCGGCATGTCGATTTCGGGATGCGCTGTCTTGATCCCGGGAGGCGTCAACTCAACCGAACCCACCACCGAGGTGCGACCGGGATCTGTAGCTCCGAGACCGGTCCACGACGAGGCAACCAAAAGATCGAAGGCCAGAAGCAGATCTGCTTGGCCGAGAGCCACTCGGTTGCTGCCAGCTCGTTCATGAGAGGAGATGCGAATGTCGCTCACGACCGGGCCAGCCTTTTGCGACAGGCCAGTCTGGTCGAGGCCGGCGACCTCCGAACCTTCCAACATGGCCGCAGTGCCGATTATCTGAGACACCGTCACGACTCCAGTGCCGCCGATGCCGGTGATGTGAACATTGAGATCAGTAACCGTGCACGCAGGCGGGTCGGCTATTCCGTCGGGCACCGCAGGAAACTTGGCGTCAACTGCGGTTGAGTTGCGACGCCACGGGCGGTTTGGTTTTTGGGTGATGCTGATGAAAGCCGGGCAATCCCCGGACATGCAGGAGAAATCAAGGTTGCAACTGTGCTGGTCGATCGTGGTTTTGCGACCAAAGGGAGTGTCGATTGGCTGAACCGACAAGCAGTTGGAAACCGTGGCACAGTCTCCACAGCCCTCGCAGATGCGATGGTTGATGACGACCCGTGTCGGCGGACTCTTGATTCGCCCTCGCTTGCGGTCGCGACGTAACTCAGCGGCGCAGCGCTGATCGTGGATCAGCACAGTCACCCCTTCAATTGCGCTCAGGATTCGCTGTGCCTCTGGAAGGCGATCTCGGTGCCACACTTCAACCTCGACCGGCAGCGCAAGCGAACGAGCCCGCCCAGGGTCTTCGGAGGTGATGATCACCCGCCGCACACCCTGGGCGAGGAGTTGATGGCATACGCGGTCCAGGTCGATCTGTCCGGTCGGGTCTTGCCCGCCGGTCATGGCCACGGCTCGGTTCCACAAGAGTTTGTAGGTGATGTTGGCACCGCTTGCGATGGCTGCGGTGACAGCCAATTGACCCGAGTGGAAGAAAGTTCCGTCGCCAAGGTTTTGGATTACGTGATCGGTCTCGACAAAGGGTGACATGCCGATCCACTGCGTGCCTTCGGTACCCATGCAGGTGATACCGGAAATATCACCGTAGCGGGGTTCGCCACCCATCATCACCATGGCGTGACAGCCGATACCGGCGCCCACCAGGGTGCCTTCCTCAACCACGGTGCTGCGATTGTGGGGGCAACCTGAACAAAAGTAGGGCGTGCGAGCCACGCTCAGGGCAAGCCGCTCACGCGGTGGAGCCATGGGACGCAAACGCCCGCCGATCCGCGGTCCCAAGCGCACCCGCAGTGCAGCCACGATGTCGTCCGAAACCAGCGCTCCTCCGCTCGGGACCAGGGGATTCCCGGCTTCGTCGTTGCGTCCGACTACTGCCGGATGATGGCTGGCGTTATACAGCGCATCCTTTACCTGCAGCTCTACTGTTGGGTTTTTCTCCTCTACGACGAGGATTTGCTCAAGCCCCGCAGCGAACGAGCGCACAGTCGAGGTATTGAAGGGGATGGGCATGTTGAGCTTCAACAAGCGGATCCCTGCCGAGGCGATATCGCTGTCCGTTTCAAGGCCAAGCGCTCGCAGAGCTTCTCGAAGCTCACGATAGGTGTTACCCGCTGAGACAATCCCGATCCATGGGTCCGCTGGGTCCACGGTTACATGGTTGAGGCGGTTGATGGCAGCGTATTCGAGAGCCAGGGGCCGTCGGATTTCGAGAATTTCGCGTTCGATGTCGAGCGTGTGGGGGGTTATGAGGTTGCCGTCTGGACGATGGAAATAGGAGCCGCCGTCGATGGTGGGCAGGACCGGGGTGATCCGAGATGGGTCCAGATCGACCGTGCCGGAGCCGTCTGCTACGTCAGCCACGATCTTCAATCCCACCCAGAGACCGGTTGCCCGGCTCAGAGCGATGGCGTGACGTCCGAGATCCAGAGCTTCCGCTGGATCACCGGGAAACAGCACGGGCATGTTGAGGTCCGCGAGAATTCCAACTGAGGATGACGGAATTGTTGAGGACTTGGCAGCGGGGTCGTCGCCAGCGAGAGCCACGACACCACCAAGCGGGTCGGTGCCGGCGAAGGTGGCATGGCGTAGCGCATCGGACGCCCGATCAACTCCTGGGGCCTTGCCGTACCAGATGCCAAGCACTCCGTCGTAGCGTGCATCATCTCGGGTTGTTGCGAGTTGACTACCCATGACCGCTGTAGCCGCGTATTCTTCGTTTACCGATGGCCGCAGGTGGATGGGTAGTTCTGGTGTCTGTGCAACTGCTTGCGATAGAGCCCCATCGATCCCCGCCAATGGAGAGCCGGGATATCCGGCAGCAAATGCGGCTGTGCGCAGCCCGTTGGCTCTATCAACACGAAGTTGCTCGATTGGGAGTCGAGCGAGGGCTTGGATACCGGTCATGAACACGGTTCCCTCGTCTCGCGTGTAGCGATCAGTTAGAAGGTATGTGTCTGCTGTAGACATCTTCACGCATTCCAGTCACGGTTTCCCCGCACACAACACCCTAGTCAGCTTGCTTTCCGCAAGTCTGTGTGAATGGAAAGCCTCGCCAAGCAACCGCCTCGAGCAAAGCGGCTAGCCTCACCGTGTCCGTTCCGAAGCGAACCGTGATGCCAGTGGCTCGTAGTTCAGCTGGGACTATAGACGGCGGTGATCTTCATGTGCGCGCCTTTGCTATGCGTGCTGCGGCACCGTTACGTTGTGCCGTAGATTCGGCTGAGGTCAAGCGGTTACCGAGTTCGTTGACTCGCAGCCCGTGGGTGGCTATGGGGGCAACACCAGCGTCGGCCATGCCCTCATAGCGGGCCGCCAAAGCAACCTTCTTACGGACTTGGTGAGGTTGCAAACCGTCGAAGTTGCGTGGGCTGATCGCCTCGCCGAGTACCAGGTAGCCATCGCCATGGGCACGTTCAATGAGAGTCTCGCCGTAGTCGCTACGCACGATGATGCCGCTGAAGCCCTCGTCCTCACCGGTTGGGGCTCCGCCCGGCCAGACGTCGGCCACCGCGACATCGGATGCTTCACCCAACGCGTCGGGACAGAACTTGCAGCGGGTTTCGACATCCCAGGTTCCTTCGTCCTCCCACATTTGGAGATAGCCGACCTCGAACACTTCGTCTTCGGTGGTCTCCACCCGGGTCGGGCCTGGGTTTCCGTGGCCTCGATATCGAAACATCGAGACGTCGGACTCGTCAACGCTGAACTCCTCCAGCAGCAGCCGTGACTTTGTTAACCGTGATTGACCACCACACACCATGGCCAACCGCGCTACCACGAGGCGATCTATGCGGGGATCGAGCGAACTCAGCCGGTGCAGCGCTCCGAGATCACAGGGTTTGGCGATCACCGCGAACGGTTCGTTCCGCTCAAGGGCACGCTCGAGTCCTGCCAGCGGGGCAGTGGGGCCGTATCTCGATCCGGTGTTGGCCTGAACCTCTTCAGGTGTCTCGCTGATAACCCATCGGCTTCTCATCGGCTGGGCCGGGTCGGCGCCAGTGTGGAAGACAAAAGCCGCCATCTCAAAGTGCAGCAGATACTGGCCGAGTGCGGTGAGCACGCCTGCGGTTGCGGCTTCGAATCGAACCTCAGGCTTGGCGGCCCAGGCGTATCTCATGGTGTCGTGATGCCCCCAGATGGGGTCCAGTGGGAGGTGTGGTGCAGATCGGGCTTCGGCTACGACACCAGGGCAGCTAGAGATGATCGTTGCTTCTTCTTGTGGACTGAAGGCATCGGTCGGTGTCGGTCGCAGCGAACCACTGGGGGTCATCAACATTTGCACCCGACCGTCAGTGACCGCTTCACAGAGTCCGCAACCCACACACAGGTCATTGGCGACGATCTCAGCGACCGTGGTCATCGCACACCGATCCGATGGGCTAATAAGTGGTCGTAGTGGGGGCGCAGCAGTCCATACACCTCGCGGACTCGGCTCGGAGCGTCAGATATGTCAATCTCCGTCCGTGGTTTGGATTCCAACCCCCAAGAGTTGCTCAGGTTCTCATGGAACGACCCGCCATCCCACCAGTTCACCTCCTGACGTTCACCAGGTGTCCAGCGCAATGCCTCTGCGATGAAGGGGATACCCATGGCCTCGCACCAAGCGGCCACTATCTTTGGCGGGTCCTGTAACAAGTCGTCGCTGTCGATCACCGGCGGCGGTTGGTTGTGTTTGGCAGTCAAGTAATCAAAGAGCGCACGTTGCTCGGCGAAACCCGTCTCGGAGATGTGGAAGTCCGGCCAGTGCTTGTACATCGACGTAATGGTTTTGGCGGGGTCGCGGATCAAGAAACTGTGGGTGAAGCAGTCGAAGAACGAACCGCTCCATAAAGCGTCGAGGTAGTGCGGGAAGTCCTTTATGAATACCTGACCTTGGCGTGCCGAGGCCTGTAATTCCGCCCATGCGGATTCGTAAGTCAGTCCGGGGGTTCTCACGCTGTCGGGTTGCAGTCGTGGCCAGTCGGGCGACTCGCCCTGGTACCACACTTCTCCGAAGGGCTCATGGAAGCAGGCCATGTCGCCGCGTATTCGCATCATCCACTCGAACGCGGTGGAAGTTGATCTTGGCACAGCCCAAAGCGCAAGGATTTTCTGGGTCATAGGCACTCCGACAGGAGCACGCCATAGCCGGGTATGGCGTCCAACCCCAGTTCCTTCAACATCGCCCAATAGAGCGCGGTGTCGGAGGCCACAACAGGCGTGCCGGTGAGTCCTTCTACGGTGTCGATCACGCCGAGCATCCGGAAACCCGCTCCTGTCTGGACAATGGCATCGGCTTGCGGCGCGCTTTCGTGGGCCTTTACAGCGGCCGCCACCATCAAGTGGTTCGGATAGTCCCACAGGGTTGCGGCTTCGATGGACAGCTTTTCTTCGTGGTCCGCGACGAGACCCTGATCGATCAGGTCACCCGCCCAGAGTATTTCAAAACCGGCAGCTTCGAGGTAGCTGTTGATGCCTTTGGACCAGTCGGGGCGGAAGTAAGCGTTGGCGATGGTGATGGTTTTGGCGTTGATGGCTCGGAGCCCTTCAACGATGCACTGACCAGCCATCAAGAATCGTGCGCCGATCTGTGCTGGGAGCCGTTCGCAGAAGGCGACAATGTCATCGGGGCCGGTTGTACCAAGGCAATGCACCCAGTTGGATCCGACTTGGTCGATCACCTGACAGTGAGACTGAGCCAGGCACACGGCTGCTTCTTCAAGCAACTCGAAATTGTCGGCACGGTCGTCGAGGTCGTACTGGTAGTCGGGGACATGAAGGACGCGTTGTAGGATGCCTGTGCCCGATGGTGCAACATCGAGGAATTGTTGGGGGCTGTCGTCGAAGTAGCGCGGTGTCGTGACGAAACCGGTGTAGGCCCGGTATCGCCGATGTTCGGGGTCGACGGCTGTGGTTGGCATCGTTCACACTCCGGTTTGTCACATGCGCAACCGCGCACTGCTGGGATCGTAGATTGGTTTGTCGAGTACCCGCGCTCTTCGGAGTTCGCCCACAACCCGCACCTCCAATTCAGTGCCTGCCAGCACCTTTTCAGGGGCGAGATAAGCGAATCCCAACCCCTGCTCGACGTGGTGTCCGTACGCGCCGGTGGTGATCAATCCGACTGGTTTACCTCCGGCGTAGACGCCGTCGCTGCTGTGTACGTCGGCTTCGTCGGTATCGATTGCCAAGTATGCGAGTTGCCATCGGTACCGATGTTTGGTGGTTTCGACTTGCTTCCGCCGCTTGAGCAATGCGTCCCGGCCGACGAAGTTGCCTTTGTCAACCTTGACGAAACGTTGCAGGCCGCCCGACTTCTTGGTTTCGATGCAGAGACTTTGACTCTCCGGAACAACCTTGAAGATCCGCTGTGCTCGGTCGCTCACATTTGTGAGTCAATCGCCCCAGCGGGTTAGGTTCAGAGGATGCCGTTTCGGTTCGGAGGATGACAGTGACCGCGGAACAACTGGCAGATATCGAGGCGATCCGACAGCTGAAAGCTCGCTATTTTCGGCTCATGGACCAGAAACGCTGGGATGAGATGAAGCAGGTCTTCACCGCTGACGTAGAGATCCGCACCCCGGACGACACGGGCGACGACACACCGGTCAGAGGCAACGATGCCTTTGTCGACATGCTGTCGTCGATGCTCGGCGAAGTGATCACGGTGCATCATGGCCACATGAGCGAGATTTCCGTCGATGGCGATGAGGCCTCTGGAGTGTGGTCGATGGAGGATCATCTGTGGTGGCCGCCACAGTTCGGACTTGGTCACATGTGGGGGACTGGTTGGTACGAGGAAAGCTACCGCCGCGGCGAAGACGGCGAATGGAGGATCGCTTCGATGTATCTGCGCCGCATACGCGTTGAGTCCGAATCCAAACAGTTGTTTCCCCGAAAGGACCGTCAATCGTGAGGCAGCGTGGAGTTAACCGGGTCGTTATGGCTGTACGGGAGATCGAGGCCGGACGAGAGTTTTACGAAAAGTTGCTGGGCTGCGAGTTTCATCCCGGCAACGACGAAGAAGCCGCCGCTTTTGGCGTCAAGATGCTCTTTTCTTGGGACGGCGGTATCGAACTCGTTGCGCCCATTGAAGGCAAGGGCAGCTATATCGAGAAGATTCTCGACGAACGCGGCGAAGGCATCGTTGGCGTGGTTTGGGCTGTCGACGACGCTGATGCTTCGAAGTCCGCTGGAGAAGAGCTGGGTGTGTCAACCTTCTACACGCTCGACTATTCCCAATCCCAGATCGACCGAAATCTCCAAGGTCTTTTCACGCGTTTCTACGAGCACTTCATGTCCGGTCGCGGTACCCCTTTGGGTAGTGCTTCGGTCCTCGTCGGCGAGTTCGATTTCCCTGAGAACTGACTGCTGCGCATTTCGCATTATTGAGGCGTGAGTGCAACGCTGATCAGATGAACCAGACAAGATCCACTAGGCCAGCACCAGTTCGCATCGCAGACCTTGTTGCCCCGGAGTATCCCGAAGAGATTGGGGCAGCTTTCGAGATGGTGGCACCAATGGCCGACATGCTGCAATGGTCATCTGAAGCCATCTTGAGCCAAGCCGCCGCCGAAACCGGTCTAGAGGATTTTGGCGACGATCTCCACGTTGCACCGTTGGATAGTTTGATGAAGGTCATGCCCACCGAGGGTGATCTTTCTACCCTCGGTCAACTGAGCAACCATTCGACGCTGGTGGGTTACGCCAAACAGAAACTGCTGGTAGCCGACCTATTGAAGCGATACCCCGAGATTCACGACATTGAGATCGAGCGTCCCGTGGTAATCGCCGGTCAGGGACGCACGGGGACCACTCATCTGCACAACCTGATGTCGTCGGACCTGAGTTTCCGCACGATGCCGTATTGGGAGAGCCTGGAGCCGGTGCCTCCGCTGGCAGAACAGGGGATCGACTATGGCCCAGACGTCGAAGACGATCCCCGTTTCGGGCGTTGCGCCGAGGGTCTTGCGGGCCTCAACGGTGCTCTCCCGTACTTCAAGCGGATGCACGATATGACCCCAGAGCATGTGCACGAGGAGATTGCCCTTCTGGCCATTCCCTACGGAGGAATGGCTCCTGAGACGATGGCTGCGATGCCATCGCATCGGGATTGGTATCTGGCGAGCGACCAAACCCCTTACTACGAATATCTGAAAACGATGCTCAAGGTCTTGATGTTTGTGCGGCCCACAGGCGCTGATCGTTGGCTGCTCAAATCTCCCCAGCATGTGGAGCAACTCGGGCCTCTCATGTCGGTGTTCGCTGATGCGACGGTGATCTGCACTCATCGCGATCCAGTCGCGGTAGCTAAGTCGATGTCGACAATGCTGACTTACACCGCTCGTATGAGCCGCATTCCTGCGACGATCCGTGATGTCGGCCTCTATTGGATCGACCGCATGCAGCGGATGTTTCGGGCTATGGCGGACGAGCGGGAACTTGTGCCAAGCGAGCAGTCGATCGACGTGAAGTTCCATGAGTTCATGGCCGATGACATAGCTACTGTCCAGACCATCTACGAACTCGCCGACCATCCGTGGTCAGCGCAGACCGAAGCAGCCATGGCCAACTACATGGCCCTGCACCCTCGAGGCGTTCATGGCAGCGTCAGCTATCACGTCGAAGAAGACTTCGGTATCGACCTCGGCCAACTTGTTACCGATTTGCAGTTCTACGTTGATCGCTTCGGCGTGCAGACCGAGGGTTGAGGCACGAACTGCAGAGCGATGCTACAGCTTGCGCCACCGAGCGCAGGTTTCGCGCTCAGCGTAGGGAGTTGCGTTGGTCTAACAGCGACTGCAGGGGAGAGAGGTCGAAGGGACCTCCGCTCATCAAGATGACATGGTCGGCGCCAACATCGGTGTAACGCTCGATGTCGTCTACGTCGTCGGCTTGTATGGCGACCGTTCGCTCGATCTCGCTGGGGTCTCGACCGACCTTGGCGCACCAGTCATCGAGGATGCCTGAGAGCCGCGCGAAGTTCTCGGGTGGACCGAAGGTGTTCCATGAGTCGGCGTGTTGGGCGACGAGTCGCAGGGCTACCTTCTCGCCGCTACCCCCGATCATGATCGGCATTCTGCCTAGGGGTGGGGGATTGAGCTTGGCGAGCCGGTCCTTCATTCGGGGCAGGTCGGCTTCAAGTTGGCGCAGGCGACTGCCGACAGTGCCGAAGTCGTAGCCGTATTCGGTGTAGTCACGTTCGAACCAACCGGCGCCCACTGCCAGATACATCCGCCCGCCGCTGACATGGTCCAGGGTGCGGGCCATGTCGGCCAACAACTCGGGGTTGCGGTAGTTGTTACCCGTCACGAGCGTGCCCAACTGTGCTCTTGAGGTGTCAGCGGCCATCGTCGAGAGCAGAGTCCAAGCCTCGAAGTGGGTGGCGTCCGGATCGCCGAACAAGGGATAGAAGTGGTCCCAGATCCAGACCGAGTCGACTCCCATGTCGTCTGCAGCCTTCCAAGCGGCGCGCATCTGCTCAACGCTCACACCCTGGGGCTGAATCTGAATACCGACCTTTAGCTTTGCTTTGGCTTGTGTCATCGGATCGTTCTAGCAGCGATAGCTGCAATCTCCGCTTTCAGATCGAGACGGTGAAAGCGGGAGGGATGGCTTTGTTGACGATCGGGTCGACGTCGCCGTTGAAGACGGAGAATTGGGGTTTGGCGGTCTCTCGGTAGCGGGTGGTCGAGTGGACGGGATCCTTGTCGAACTCGGGAATTACGTATTTACCGAAAACTTCGATCATTTCGAGGGTTTGGTCGTGGGTGTAGCCCTCGTCGGGGGTGCCGAAGCAAACCTGATCGCATCCGACTTCCTGATACGCCACAACCTGTTCGCAGACCTCTTCGGGGTTGCCGCACAGCATGAAACCACCTTTGATGGCCATGTCGAGCGTCTCGTCGTCCAATTCATATCGCTGGGCAGCGTTTGGCCAAATGATCGCATCAGGACTCTTTGGCATTGAGTCGTGGTACATGTTGACCATGGTGACTCGGTAGCCACGAAGGTTGCGTTTGGCCATGGCTCGGGCTTCTTCGCGGTCTTCGAGGCAGATAACGGCGTTGGTCATCATCACGTTGTTGTTTTGGAACTGACCGATCTGGTCGACGACGTTTTCGGAGGCCTCCTTGTAGGCCTCAACTCTGCCCTTCAGGTTGTGGATCGGTTCGAAGTTGAAGGCGATGGCACCAATGCCGTGAGCGCCTGCTTTGGCGAAGGTCGCCGGGTTCCCGCAGGCGACCCAGATGGGCGGGTGACCCTTGCCATAGGGCTTGGGCAGGATGTTGTGCGGTTTTGGCACCGAGAAGTGTTCGCCGTCGTGGCTGTAGTCCTTCTGTTCCCACATGCGGGGTATCTCGTGGGCCACCTCGTCCCACATTGCTTTGGTCTCAGAGAGCATCGTGCCGTTGAAGGTGGCGACTTCGTGGCTGCCGGCGCCGCGACCGGTGCCGAACTCGAAGCGGCCTTCGGTCAGGTGGTCCATCATGGCGGCTCGCTCCGCGAAACGGACTGGGTGTTCTTTGGTGGTGGGGAACGAGGTGATGGCGGAGCCGAGGTGGATCCGGTTGGTTTTGGCGGCCACATATCCCATGAAGGGGTAGGGGGCGGACATGTGGCTGTACTCGGTGAGACAGTGGTGTTCCCCACACCAGGCGTATTTCCAGTTGTATTTGTCGCCGTGAATGGCGTATTCGGCTTCGCGCATGAGCATTAGATGCTCCGCTTCGGTGTCGTGTGCGGCCGGGCCGGGCAGGTACCCGTTGAAAAAGAGGCCAAACTCCATTGTGTTTTCTCCTGAAGTTAGTAACTAGAACAAGTTCTAAAATTGAAATCTAGGGGACGAGAAACAAGCGTGCAAGGTCAGGTGCCGGTGAAGTTGGGTTTGCGCTTCTCGGCGAAGGCTTTGGGGCCTTCGGAGGCGTCGTTGGACGCAAAGACGGCCTGGCCGTACTCCCACTCATGACGTAAGGCCTCGTCGAGTTCCATCCCGTCGCACTCGTGCAGCGTGCG
>JAKZTU010000104.1:0-32952 GCA_047516945.1 Acidimicrobiales bacterium | reverse complement strand
GGTGAGGCGTTGCAGAGGTTGCCGCCCCAGCTTGACCGGTTCTGGATCTGGTCAGAGCCGATCAAACCGCTTGCTTCGGACAGGCCCGGGAACATGGAGCTGAATTCGGCGTTGGCGGTGAGTGCCGATGTGGGCGTGGCCGCACCGACAGTCCAGGTGCCGTTGTCGTGGCTGACTGCAACGAGTCGCTCTATGCGTTTCAGGTCGACTAGTACCGATGGCTCGGGGCGACCGGCTCGGATTTGGGGGATGAGGTCGGTTGCGCCCGCAAACACCCGAGAGTCGGGATCGCTGCGCAACAGTTCAAGAGCCTCATCCACAGTAGTGGGAGCTGCGTATCTCATGAAGTCCGTAACATACTGCGCTGCAAGCCCCAAGACACATCCGCGCGGCTAGTTGTTGTGGCGTGGTTCAGCGGGTTCTTCAGGCTCCGGCGCGGGTGCGGCGGGCTGACCAGTGTTGGGTTGCGCCGACGGATTGAAAACGCTGGGTGCGATCTTGCGGGCTGAGGATCTCGGTGGCGAGCCACAAACGTTTCAGCCAGCGCACCTGGCCTGTGGCCAGATCGTCTTGGTAGGCGTTACTGCCGTGGAGCACGTGGTAGTTGTTGACGAATTGCATGTCGCCGGGCGCAAAGGTCATTTCGACTCGATTATCGGGGTCGTAGATGAGGGCGTCGTAGGCGTCCATCGCGGCGCGTTGTTTATCGCTCAGTCGTGGGGCGTCCGGGTGGCGTTGCGAGGCCTCGATGTAGGGCCGGATATAGCGTACGAACAACCGGTCGCCGTGCTCGGTGAACACCGGCACCCGATAGAACGGGTCGCTTCCTTTGCTTTGCTCACCACGGAAGTCGTAGGGAAGCGCGTCGTAGAGCACCTCGGCGAGTTCTGGATCCGTTCCAACCAAGAGATTGTGAGCGGCGACGGCGTTGGCCACCAGGCTTTCACCGCCCGACACGCCGGGATCGAGGCACAACAGCCCGATCAGGTCGGAACCGTCGGAGTGAAACGGTTGAGCGACACCCCCGAGTTCGTTGCCTCTTGCCGTGGGGTCATTGACTGATTTCTGTTGGTCTTTGACATCTCCGAGCAGGTGACCTTTCACGTTTTGGGGCCAGGGCACACCGAGGTGAAGGCCGATCCCCCAGTACATCCAGGAAGCGTTTTCGCAGCCGATCCTTTCGACGGGTAGTGCCGATATTCGACAAAATCCACGCCCGTTGATCAATTCGTCCGCGAGCTGTGCCAGTACCGGGGCGAGCGTGGGCAACGGGAAACGGTCTTTGTCGACGTCTAGCACTTCGTGGGTGTGGCTGCGTGCAACGGCCAGCGCAGCTTCGAGTTCGGCGATTTCGTCTTCGTTCAGCCGATAGGTCCAGGCACAGCTGTCGGCCACATCAGCCGCCGTCCAGCTTGCGTGAGTTTCGAGCGGTCGAACTACTGTGCCTGCAACGGCTTCTACGGCACTCACCGCCCGCTTCCGTTCGTCGTTGCCGGTTGAGCCATTGCTGGTGTCGGCTGCGCGCCACGTACCAAACGGCCGGGCAGAGCACCGGTGGCTTCACCCGAGGCGTAGGTTTCAGCGCCGCTGACGATGGTGTGCAGGTAACCGTCTGCTCGTTGCAACAATCGACGACCACCGGCGGGTAGGTCATAGGCCAGCTCTGGGCCTCGCACTCGCAGGTTGTCGAAGTCAATGACGTTGATGTCGGCACGGTACCCCTCGGCGACGACTCCCCGGTCAAATAGCCCGACGGTGCGGGCTGTGTCACGGGCTTGGCGTTGCACTAGGAACTCCAGGCCGATCTTGTTGTTGGGCCGGTCCCGACCCCAGTGCTGTAGCAGTGTGGTTGGGAACGAACCGTCACAGATCGTGCCGACGTGGGCACCGCCGTCGCCCAGGGCTGGCACCGTGTAGGGGTGGGTGAGCAGCTCCCGCGTGCCGTTGAGGTTCATGAATCCGTAGTTGGTGAAGGGTAACCACAGCATGTTGGTACCGCCGTCCTTCAAGAGCAGGTCGAGGGCGAACTCCTCAGGACTCTTGCCGACCTCTTCGGCACGGCGGGCAACTGTTTGGTCTGGGTCGGGTTCGTAGTAGGGCAGTTCACCCAAGTCGAACATGTTGTGGAAGTTCTCGATCAAGCCGCCTCCGACGAGGTTGCGTTCGACACCGCCGCTGGCTTGGAGCAGGCGCTGGCGGCGGTCGGGGTCTTGTAGGGCTGCGACTCGCTGCGCGGGCGCCATGTCTGCAACCTCTTGCCATACCGGGTTGCGCATGAACGGATTGAGTGTGCACTCGAAACCCAGGAGGATGCCGATGGGCCGAACCGGGCATTGTCCTGTGATCTCCAGTCCATCTGCGCGAGCAGCTTCGATTCGGCTGAGGAGGTCTTGGTGGAATCCGGCTGAGCGTGGACTCTCCACGATGGTGAACGAAAGCGGGCGACCCGACACTGCACACATGTCGCGGAACATCTGAAACTCGGCGTCGCGGTCGGTGAAGTCACTCACGAGTTGGAACACCCCAGTGTTGCGCTTACCCACCGCTTCGGCGATTCCGATCAGCTCTTGGGCTGCGGCGGTCAGTGTTGGCGTGAAGTCTCCGGTTGACGTCTTGTGGTTGGAGGTGCGGCTGGTGGTGAACCCCAGGCCGCCTGCGGCGATACCCTCCGCGGCGAGCTGACCCATTGTTGAGATGTCCTGGTCGGTGGCGTCTTCTCGGTTGGCGCCGCGCTCCCCCATGACATGCAGGCGCAGTGCACCGTGAGGCACTTGTGCAGCGATGTTCATGTCTTTGGGGCCCTCGAGCGCGCCGAGATATTCGCCGAAGGAGTTCCATCCCCACTGCAGTCCTTCGTGCAGAGCCGCTCCAGGGATGTCCTCGACGCCTTCCATCAGTTCCACGAGCTTGTTGTGGTCTTGGTCGTGCACCGGTGCGAAACCAACCCCGCAGTTGCCGAACACAACGGTTGTGACGCCATGCCAACTCGACGGTTGCATGCGTTCATCCCAGGTCGCTTGCCCGTCGTAGTGGGCGTGGATGTCGACGAAGCCGGGCGCGACCAGCGCTCCGTCTGCGTCGATGTCGCGGCGAGTCGATCCGCTGACCCGGCCTACCTCGCTGATCACGCCACCGTTCACGGCAACATCTGCGGTGCGTTTCGCGCTACCCGTGCCGTCCACAACAGTGCCGCCCCTGATGATCAGATCATGTTGCGCCATCGTCTTCTCCCTTCGCGGTTTCCCTACGCTGCCCATCGTTCCGTCAGCACTGCGTTCCGTCAGCACTGTGTTCTGTCAGCACTGTGTTCTGTCACATGATGACACTCATACAGCAACACGCGCCTACTCTCGCTATCAGCAAATCTCCTCACTAGCACGGGGGCAACATGATTGAGATCACCGACGACCACCGGGTTCGCACCATAACTTTGATGCGGTCCGAAGCTAAGAACGCCATGAATACAGCCATGTGGGACGGTCTCGCAGAGGCGTTGGTCGAGGCCGAGAGGGCTGCGGATGTGGCCGTGGTTGTCATCACCGGCTCAGGAGATTCTTTCTCGGCCGGCCAGGACGTCATCGAGATGGGTCGGATGGCTATGGGTGAGCGCGTTGAGGCGATTCACGGGTTCCCGGGTGTCACCAGAATCCTGATTGATTTCCCGAAGCCGCTGATCCTGGCTGTCAACGGTATGGGTCTCGGGTTCGGCGCCACAATCCTGGGCTTGGCTGATCTTGTGTTCATGTCGTCGACGGCCCGACTGAAGTGCCCGTTCACAATGCTCGGTGTGGCCCCCGAACTGGCTAGCAGCGGCAGCTTCCCCGCGCTGATCGGGCGACAGAATGCTAGTTGGGTTTTGCTGAGTTCTGAGTGGATAACGGCCGGCGAATGCCTTGAGATGGGTTTGGCTTTCAAGGTTTGTAAACCCGACGAGTTGCTGGCCACAGCTATGTCGCACGCCCAGATTCTGGCTGCCAAGCCGATCAGTTCTCTGATTGCTTCCAAACGCACCATTGTTGAACCCATCCGAGCCGCTCTGCATGAGGCTCACGCCCGAGAAAACGGCGAGTTTGCAGTGCTGATGGGTTCTCCTGCCAACATCGAGGCGATGACTGCTTTCGCTGAGAAGCGTCCACCCAATTTCGACGGAATCGATTAAAAACGCCCGTATCCACGCATCTACTGTGGCCAGCACCATTGACTACACGACTACGCGAGTGATTCCCCGATGTAGTGGACCACCGCGCCCGTCTCAGATTCGCTCCATAGAATGAGCCAGTCCTCCCCAGACCCGTAGACCGGTATTCCCCAGATGGGCGGCTTTTGGTAGCGGAGTCGTCTTACCGACGCGTCGCTTGGGTCGTCCTCTATAGCGTCAAGGGCGTCGTTGATTCGGTTGAAGAGTTCCCTCCGCGAGTGGTCAGCCCCGAGTTCAGTGAGCTGTGCATCGGCAAGAGCATGGAATCCAAGCGAACCCATGCGTATACCATAGAGCCCCATTCAGGCCATTACGGTAATGCGGCACTGTACATTTCACCAAACCGGTGTATAGTGACTGGTACCCGTTGTTGCCAACGGGGACTCACACCTACCGAGAAAGAGACCACGCCCAATGTCGCATCTTGTTGAGGTTGACGCGCGCCGTAGGATTTCCCTTGGCAAACTAGGTAAGCGTGACCAGACCCGATACCTCGTTTCCGAGCAACCCGACGGATCACTGTTGCTGACCCCAGCCGTTGTGATGACAGCGCACGAAGCAGCGCTGTTGCGCAACCCTGAACTTGTGGCCCAGATCGAGCAAGACTTGGCCGATCCATCAACAGCCACCCCCTCATCAGCACGCCGCCCCCGACCATCCCAGACCTAACGGAACTGACGCTTGCCGACGTGACTCGAAGATGACACGATTGGCTTTGTGCGCACTCGGCTTGATTCGCTACGGGTCATGTTGGAGGTTCGAGCTCTGGCAGAGTTGGGAACCTTCGTAGCTATTGCGCCTGTGTTGTCCCGGGTGTTGCCTCGCGGCGTCGGGCGTCCAGTGTTGGTGCTTCCTGGTTTCTTGGGCGACGACCCCAGCACCAAGCCGCTGCGTGTTCTGCTTCGCTCTTTGGGACACGATGCGGTTGGTTGGGGTCTCGGCCGCAATATCGGGCCGACCGACGAGATTCTCGATGGTCTGATGGATCTGCTTGATGACCTCGACGACAAGAACGGTCCAATCGACCTTGTGGGGTGGAGTCTTGGCGGCCTTTATGCCCGGGAGATGGCTCGGCTCGCTCCTGAGATGATCCGCCAAGTGATCACGCTTGGGAGTCCTTTCCAGATCGTCAGGGAACAGGATTCGAATGTGAGCGTGGCGTTCAGTTCTTTCAAAGAGTTCCATTCGGACCGTGTGACGACACCTCGCATACCTAGCTGGGCTAGGGAACCAATCCCGGTTTCGGCTACTTCGATTTACACCCGCGGCGACGGCATCGTCCGCTGGGACCAATGCTTGAACCGTGACTTTCCCCATACCGAAAACGTCGAGGTGCGTGGTAGTCACTGCGGGCTTGGTCACAACCCCGCGGCAATTGTCGTGGTTGCGGATCGCTTGGCTCAAGAGGGTTCGCAATGGCAGCCGTTCAAGCCACCTGCCGCGTTACGGGGGTTGTTTCCAAACGCAGAGGTCTACGATCCGTCTCAACACGTGGCTTAGGGCTGACCTGACCAAGGGCTGACCTGATCTAACGCTGAGATGACTCAGGCCGACACGCCAGCTTTGAGTTCCTCGAAGGATTCTTCGATGCACAACATGAACCGCTCTGGGTCCGGCATGATCTCGCGGCATGAAGTAACGCCGATGGTGATTCCGCCGCAGTAGCTGAGCACCGGAATGAACAGAGCCAAGCCGTCGACTAGTGGACCAAATCCGTACATGTCGATCAACCGGGCCGATGCCGCATACAACGGAACCTGGGGGCCGGGCACGTTGCTTATCACACAGTTCACGACTGGCCGGTTGGTGTTGACTGCCAGGCGGGTTGCCAGGCGGCTGGCGAGCGCAGCGGTCGCCGCGGGTACGAATTCGGTGTAGTCGGTCATCAACCGGGCGCCTACGGCATTGGTGAGTTCCTTCGATTCTTTGGTGGCCTCGCGCATGGCTGAGAGGCGTTCCACATCGTCGGCGATGTCGGTGCGCAGTCGCACGACCATGGCCGCCACATGGTTGCCTGCGTCGCTTTGTTCGCTTTCAGCGCGCACCGAGATCGGGGCCATGGCTGTCAGGCTCTCTTCGGGCAGCTCGCCGTGGTGTTCGAGGTAGCGCCGAATACCTCCGGCGCAAATGGTGAGGACCGCGTCGTTGATGGTCGCTCCTGGCACCGTGTTTTTGATCGCTTTGACGTCGTCGAGGTCGAAGCGCTTGCCTGAGATCACTCGATGTGGGGATACTTTTTGGTTGAATCGAGTCACCGGTACCCGTCCCGGCACTGCTGGCAGGTGGACATCGTCTTTGCGGGCCACCTGTGCCAGGCGTCCCAGGGCAGGAACGGTCTCCCTGATGAGGCTCGGAACTCGCAATGGCTGACGAATGCTGTTGACTGCGGCTCGTCCGAGTAGTTCAACCCCGGTGGGCACGTTGTCGGTGCGCACCAGAGGCGGGTCGGTCAAGGCAGCGTCGGGTTCGAGATCGTGGATTGCCGCGGTGATTTCTTGGCCCGATACGCCGTCGGCGGCGCAATGATGGATCTTGGAGACGATGGCGTAGGAACCAGTTGGTATGCCGTCGAGATTGTCGAGTCCTTCAACGACGGTGAATTCCCACAGCGGGCGTTCCAAGTCGAGTGGGCGTGAAACGAGGCGAGCGACTTGAATCCATAGTTGGCGCCAGTCTCCTGGCTTGGGAAGCGCTATGTGGCGTACGTGATATTCGAGGTCGAAGTCGGGGTCGGATACCCAATACGGGTAATCAACTTTCATCGGCACATGAACGAGCCTCTCGGTGAACGACCGCGCCATGCCGAGGCGTTCTTCCATCATCGCCAGGATGGACTTGAAGGTAACTACTCCGCCCGCAACGCTGCCCTGGTCGTAAATCGCGACCGACCCGATGTGCATCGGTGTTCGTTGTGATTCGAGATGTAGAAAACTTGCGTCTTGAGCACTGAGTTGTTGCACTGTCGACCCTTTCGTCGCTAGCGCAGACTACGGACAAATGCCTGAAAACCCTTTGTTTTTCTTGCTAAACCAGCTTGTCGGGAGAGGTCTTGCTGTCGTGGGTCGCCGTCGCCAAATTGATCTCGGCCGCGCGGCTCTGAAGAACGAAAGCTTGAGCATCAGCTTCCTCAGCATTTCGGATCAGGGCTATCCGGGTTTCGAGTAGTTGCTCACATGCGACCCAAACGTCGCGGGCGATCATTCTGGTGAGCCTCATGCGACTGATTTCCGCGGCGTTGGACGACCACACTTCGGGGAGATGCCGATGAATACACGGGTCCAGCCTGGTTGTGAGGGAGATGCGGCGCTGGTCGATGGCTGCGGCGAGCGCACGGGCGGCCGAAGCTTGGGCGAAGTATCGGTCTGCGATAGTCAACAGGCGTGCTGCCTCATCTACCTCGAAGTTGGGCATCGTCTCGTCTCGCTCCTCTGGTGGATTAGGTTATTACTTGAAACTTCATGAAACTATATAATAATTCGGTAGTTTCTACACCGCTTATGCCACTTGAGCAACTAGCTTCTAAGGGTGACTCGGCTAGGCATCGCCAACCCAGCAGATCTCGATACCTGTCTTGAGATCGCCCGAGAGGCTGGCCAGCTCACGCTCGACTGGTACCGCGGAAGTGCTTTCTCTGTCGATCACAAGCACGATGGTTCGCCGGTCACCGCGGCTGATCTCGCGGTGGAGACTTTGATGCGTGAGCGTCTCAACGACACCTTCCCGAATGACTCCGTGCTCGGTGAAGAGCATCCCGACACTTCTGGAACATCGGGTAGGACTTGGGTGATCGACCCAATCGACGGCACTAAGGCTTTCATGAGGGGTGTGCCTTTGTTCGCCAACCTGTTGGCTCTTGTTGATGAGCACGGTCCCGCTGTGGGTGTGATCAACCTGCCTGCATTGGGTGAGACGATCTGGGCCGGGCGTGGACTTGGGGCGTTTCACAACGGTGAGCCGTGTCGTGTCAACGACCGCGAAGGCCTAGACGGTGCTTTCGTGTGTACGAGCGGTTTCGGTTACTGGCCCGACGCTGCGTTGCGGGTGCTGCTCGATAGTCCCGTGAAGTTGCGGACTTGGGGTGACGCCTACGGCTATGCCCTTGTGGCTACTGGCCAAGTTGAGGCGATGGTAGATCCCAAGGCCTTCCCTTGGGATCTAGCGCCTATCGCTATCATCATCGCTGAGGCGGGAGGCAGTTTCAGTGCCTTTGATGGTCGAACTGGTGCAGATGTCTGGAGTTCCGGGTCGGCCATTGCTACGAACAGTCGGATTCACGGCGATCTTCTGGCCCTGTTCAGTGATTGAAGCTGGACACTGACCGTTCACCACAGGCCCGCTACCGGGCTTGCTCAGCTCACTTGCTCAAGAATCTCTTGATAGTTCAAGTTCGGGGCGGTGGGGGCGGAGCCAACGGCTTGGCCACAAGATGCGCCCGCTTCGGGTGCAACCGGGGAGTACCTCCCAAAGTAGGTGTCGAGGAACTCTTCGATTGCTGGGTCCGACCAGTCGTCGACTGCGAGTTGTCGTGTCCAAGCAGTGAGAACGATCGGGTTCTGCAGGCCGGGGTATGGCGCCATTAACGCAAACTTCTCCGATTTGAGGCGCTCGGTCATCGCTTGGATCAAAGACGCATCGAGGTCCGGTTGATACGCCACCCAGACGGCGCCGTGTTCAAGGGAATGAACGGCGGTCTGGTTCTGAATGGGCTGGGTATAGATGCCACAGTTTTGCCAGGCCTGGAAGTGATCTCCGCTGGCTGGGGGGGTGTGATCGTAGCTGGCACACACCACATGCACAGCACCATTGTCGGACAGTTCTCGCACCTCGCCGACAGGCAGCTTCTCAGGTGCCGCATTTACGGCGTCCGGACATGCCTCGGGAGCCTCGACAGCATCCGTGTCGACCGTTGCCGGGTCGACAGGCTCGGGTTCTGTGGATGACCCCGACCCTCCACACGCGCTCACCAACAAAGCGAACGCCATCGTCAACCTGAAATGCACAGCCCTACTTTAAGCCGGTTAGTAGTACATGGATACACCTTCGAAGCGGAGCGGGCGAACGCCTCGATCGGCAATGTCGTTCAACAGCGGCAGCGGATCGGCTGCCGCTGCCAAGCCGTACGCGCCGGCAGGAAAATCTCCTCTGAGCACAGCGAGGCTGGTGCTGACTGCTACTACAGCCGCTGCTGAAGCCGGACGCTCCACGGCACCAAACACGCTCACCCGACGTTCGATGCCAACTCTGCCTCGTAGTTCAACACGCACTGCTCCGAGGCCGCCTTCGGCGTGTGGTGGGCGCAGCATCGGCAGCGGCGAAGTCAAACGATCTCTACGGGTTGCGGCCATTCGGGCGGTCACTCGTTGCACTCCTTGGAATTCGGGGACCAGCAGCAACGCATCGGGCAGCGCTCCCCGGTAGCAGTCGCGTCCCCCGATGGGATCCGGGAAGTATGCGAGTTCCCGACCTGACCCTGGAGCACGGGAGGTCCAACGCCCGTCGCGCCAATCCAGTCCCACCGACGACAGGGCTTGATGGTGTTGCCGCGCACATGAGGGTCCACCAGTGCCGACTTTGGCGACGTGGATCTCATCAACTTGGTCAAACTCTGCTGCGCCGTGGCGGGCAATCAGGCAGGTAAATCCCGGCATGAAGGTGGCACCAACAACGACCGGGACCCGGTTGTGCAGCGCTTCTTGATGCAGAGCCAGCAAACGTCGCACTTCCGACAGATGATTCGATGTGGTTACGACCGGAACGCCGTGGTGAACCGCACGGCGGGCTAGGTTTGCCTGACCCGCGGCCGGGGTGGCAACGACGGCCAAGTCGACCGAGGAATCAAGGTGGTAGCCGTGGCCGAGTTCCGATGCCCTGCCGAGGGCGTGGACGAGTTGTCGCGAGCGTTCTCGACGGGTGTCGCGTACTTCGACGTTGGTCGCTTGACCGCTGGCCAGAAGTTGCTGCGCGATCCGTGTCCCTGTTGCTCCCGCCCCGAACACCACGATGTGCGACATCAGCGAAGGTCGTCGCCTCGAAGCTCCCGCCAGCCTCCTTTTTGGGGTGGCGAGCCACCGCTTCCTCGCACTCTGATCGCGGCCGCTACTGCGACTCCTGCGCCGATCGCAACGAGAGCTCTTCGTATGAGTGTGAATAGGCCACTCCTACCCATCAGTTCCTCCCGTGGATTTGCGGCGCCGAACGTGGGGCTAGCAGGAGTCGAACCTGCGACCTCACCCTTATCAGGGGTGCGCTCTAACCGACTGAGCTATAGCCCCGCAAGGCGACCACGCTAGCGGTCGGACGGTCGTTTCGACAAAGAACCTGGTTTTGCGTTTTTGCGTTTGTCGCTGGGCCAGAACGGGGTTTGGTCGGCTTGTTCGGGAACAGGATCCTTCGCTGCGGCCCTTTGTTGTTTCGGCCTGGCAGCGCCCTGCGCCGCCTGTTGTGTCGGCTTTGCGACACTACGCGCCGCGCCGGCCGGTTGTTGTGTCAGCTTTGCGACATAACGAGCAGCCCCCGAGGTTGCTTTGCGGGGTCGTGTGCGCTTCGGCCGGGGCCTGGCGGTTTCTTCTTCCACCACAGTCATCCGCACCCCGCCGATCAGATCACTGATCAGGTTGAACAACACCGCCATCAATACCGTGAACCCTGACCCGGCGACGACCATCACCAGACCTCCCAAGGCGCTAACCCGAAATATCTGGTCGGGATTGAAGGTGAAGGTCTCCAGCGCAAACAGCTCCTTGATGAAGTTCTCCACGTTGTCGACGGTGCCTGCGGTGACCGCAAACCTCCAGAGAATCACCCCGGCGACCAACAAAATCACCCAGAGACAGAAGTAAAAGATGAGCGACATCTTGAGTACCGACCACGGCTCAATGTGGCGCACTAGGCGGCGAACTCTGCGGGCACGGAGACGGCTCGCGGTGCGGCGTTCCAGAAAGGCAGCTAGGGACTGCGAAAAACGTTGCGGCGGGCGTTGCGACGGCCTAGCCGGCTGGGATTTTGTGGGTTCACTCATGGAGACTTTTCCTCGGCGGGGCGTTGACCAAAGCGGTGGCCGAGTACCGGACAAGTGTAGGGGCATTAAGGGCTGCGCGGATAAGCGCGGATAAGCAGAGCGTCCGCGTGGCCTCTGGGTCACGAACCGGGGAGTTCCCACACCACCGTGCGCTCCGCTCTGGCAACAGCAACGCTGGCTCCTACTTGAACACGAACTTCGACTTGGTTCCCGAACGCCGTGTAGTCCAACAGGTTGCCGCCGTTGGCCTCGGCGAGTTCGGTCGCAACCGCGAGACCTTCCGCCGCTCCCGCCAATGCTGCAGCGTCTGCCGCGGTTCGGGCTCTCGCGGCGTCGTCCGCGGCCATGCCGAGCCGGGCGATCGCCATCACTACCAGCGCCGCCAACAGCAATACCACCACCATCATGGGCACGGCTTGGCCGCGGTCAGTTGGCCAGTTTCCAGTTTGCTCACGCACGTCTTGAAATCACCCTTGTGCTTGATTCGAGTTACTGGGGGAAATAGCTCGGCTCGGGTTCAACCGGTTGGCCTATTCGTTGACAGAACCGCTTTCCTCGACGGAGTCACTCCCGTCATCGAGCCCGTCGTC
The DNA here is from genome assembly GCA_047516945.1 of Acidimicrobiales bacterium. Taxonomy (GTDB): domain Bacteria; phylum Actinomycetota; class Acidimicrobiia; order Acidimicrobiales; family Aldehydirespiratoraceae; genus VXYK01. The sequence goes on along the minus strand of JAKZTU010000104.1, from coordinate 21,146 downwards.
ATCCAGACCGTCGTCGTCGAGCTCGTCGTCGGCTGGGGTGACCAGGACCACGGATGCGACCACATCACCCTCATCGGGGCTCATGACCTTCACTCCACTTGCATTGCGACTTTGCGCCGAGATCGCCTCGGCCGGCGTGCGGATCACCACGCCGTTGACGGTCACGGCCAAGATCTCATCGTGGTCTTCGACCACTAGAGCACCGACAACAGGCCCTTTGTCTGCTGTGAGTTTGATGCCGATGACTCCTTTTCCACCGCGGTATTGCCTACGGTATTCCTCCACGGGGGTTCGTTTGCCGAAACCGTTAGCGGTGAGATGGAGCAGCGACGCTCCCCCACCAGCGATGTTGCAGGCCACCACTTCATCGCCGGGCTTCTTGAACCGGATGCCCAAAACACCGGCCGCGGGCCTTCCCGTCGATCGCACGTTGGACTCCTCGAAACGGATCGTCTGGCCGAGCCGAGATGACAGCAGGATGTCGTCGAGCCCGTTGGTGGGAACCACCTCGGCGAGTTCGTCATCGTCGTTGAGCCGGATAGCGATCAGGCCGGCTCGCCTTGAAGAGTCATAAGCGTTGAAGCGGGTCTTCTTCACTCGACCCTTGGCGGTGGCGAAGAACAAATAGCGGTGCGTCTCGTAGTTGCGGGTGTCGATGATGGCTTGAATCCGTTCGCCTTCCTGCAAGGGCAGCAAGTTGACGATGGCCGTGCCGCGAGCGGTCCGCGACGCCACTGGAATCTCATGCGCCCGTAGGCGGTAGACCCGGCCGTGTGTGGAGAAGAACAGCAGATACGAGTGTGCTGTTGTCCAGATGAGGTGGATGAGGGTGTCTTCGTCTTTGAGTTTGGTGCCGGCGACCCCTCGCCCGCCGCGGCCTTGTGTCTTGAACTCTTCTGCCATGACCGTCTTCACATAACCGGCGGCGCTCATGGTGACCACCAGCGGGTCGTCATCGATTAGATCCTCGATATCGAATTCGCCCGGATCGATTTCGAGTGTTGAGCGGCGGGGTTCACCGAATTTGTCGCGAATTTCGGTGAGTTCGTCGATGATCACTCCGCGGAGCTTCTGATCGTCGCCCAGGATCGCTTGGAGTTCTGAGATTCTCACTCGCAGGTTGGCTGCTTCTTCTTCGAGATCAGACCGGCCGAGTCGGGTTAGTCGGCTGAGCTGCATGTCGAGGATGTGGTTGGCTTGCACTTCGGAGAATTCAAACGGGTCTGCCATCAACGCGTCACGGGCCGCGCTGCGGTCCTGGCTGGCGCGGATGGTGGCGATGATCTCGTCGATCAGGTCGAGGGACCTGATCAGGCCTTCAACGATGTGCAGGCGTTTCTCGGCTGCATCCAGACGAGATTGCGAACGCCGGGTGATGACCTCGATTTGATGGTCAACGTAGGCGACGAGTGCTTCTCGCAGATTGAGGGTGCGGGGCACCCCGGCGACCAGCGCAACCATGTTGACGCCGAAACTGGTTTGCAGTGGTGTGCTTTTCCAGAGGTTGTTGAGCACGACTTCCGGGTTGGCGTCGCGTTTGAGTGAGATCACGAATCGGGTTTCGTCCCCAGATGATTCGTCGTTGATGTCGGAGATGCCTTCGAGTTCTCGTGTGTCTACCAGGTGGGCGATTTTCCGGGCGACCGCCCCGGCGGAGACCTGATACGGGAACGCGGTCACGATGAGCGCTCGGCGGTTCTTGATCTCTGCGATCTCGATCGAGGCCCGGGTTTTGACCGAACCTCGGCCTTCTCGGTAGGCCGCCTCGATGCCGACCCGGCCGAGAATCTGGCCACCCGTGGGGAAGTCAGGGCCTTTGACGTGTTCCATCAGGTCGTCGACTGTGGCGTCTGGGTTTTGCAACAGGTGGACAACCGCATCGCATACTTCGTTGAGGTTGTGCGGCGGGATATTGGTGGCCATTCCGACTGCAATGCCTTGACTTCCGTTTACCAGCAGGTTGGGGAAGCGGGCCGGGAGAACTTGTGGTTCGCTGAAATCGCCTGAGTAGTTGTCGACGAAATCGACGGTGTTCTCGTCGATTCCGGCGAGCATGTGCATGGCGAGTGGGTGGAGCCGTGATTCGGTGTAGCGGGCCGCGGCCGGTGGGTCTTCTGGCGATCCGTAGTTGCCGTGGAAGTCGATCAGCGGGTGTCGCAGCGAGAATGGCTGGGCCATGCGGGCTAGCGCGTCGTAGATGGCACTGTCGCCGTGCGGATGGAAACGGGCCATGACGTCGCCGGTCACACGAGCGCATTTCACATGGGCTCGGTCGGGCCTGAAGCCTTGGTCGAACATTGACCAGAGGATGCGGCGGTGCACCGGTTTGAGGCCGTCACGGGCATCTGGCAGGGCCCGGCTGACGATGACCGACATGGCGTAGTCGAGGAAGGAGCTTTCCATCTCTTCCTGGATCTCGATGGCGGTCACCTCACCGCGCTCGTCCTGGTCATCAAGATCCACAGTTGGAATATCAGCCATGTTGGATCCTTCAGAAGTCCAGGTTCCGCACTTCGCGTGCGTTGGTGACTATGAAGTTTTTTCGTTGCTCGACATCGTCGCCCATCAGTATCGACATCACGTCGTCGGCGATGGCGTCTTGTTCGACCGATACCTGCAGCAGCGATCTGGAGGAAACGTTCATCGTGGTGTTGCGAAGTTCGTCCCAGTCCATCTCGCCGAGGCCTTTCAGTCGCTGGAAGTCTTTGGTGTAGTTGGGGCGGCTGGCTAGGAATCCATCTTTGGCGGCGTCGTCTTTGAGGTAGACGGTTTCTTTGTTGGAGACTTTCGTCGAGTACAGCGGCGGTTGGGCAATGTAGACGTATCCGGCTTCCACCAGTGGCCGCATCTGGCGGAAGAAGAAGGTGAGCAGCAGTGTGCGGATGTGGCTGCCGTCGACGTCGGCGTCGGCTAGCAGAATGACTTTGTGGTAGCGGGCTTGTTCGAGGTCGAATTCATCGGCGAACCCGGCGCCGATCGCGGTGATCAGGGTTTTCACCTCCGCGTTTTTGAGCATCTTGTCGATACGTGCTCGTTCAACGTTGAGGATTTTTCCGCGGATCGGCAGGATCGCCTGGGTCCGGGGATCTCGAGCTTTCACCGCTGAACCGCCTGCGGAGTCGCCTTCGACGATGAACAGTTCACGCTCGGCTGGGTCTTTCGCTGAACAGTCTTTGAGTTTGTCGGGCATGCCCGCACCGTCGAGCAATGATTTGGAGCGGATGGCTTTGCGGACGTCGGCTGCTGCCACACGGGCGCGAGCGGCGTTGGTTGCTTTGGTGATGGTGGCTTTGGCTTCGCCCGGGTGTTCTTCGAGCCAGTCGGCCATGCGCTCGTTGGTCACCCGTTCCACCAGCGAGCGCATTGAGACATTACCGAGTTTCGATTTGGTTTGGCCTTCGAATTGGGGTTCGCCAATTCGGGCGGAGATGATCGCGGTGAGGCCTTCTCGAATGTCCTCGCCGGTGAGGTTGTCGTCTTTTTCTTTGAGCAGCCCTTTGCTCCGCGCATAGCTGTTGACGGTGCGGGTGACCGCGGAGCGAAAGCCTTGCTCGTGCATGCCACCTTCGATGGTGGCGATGCCGTTGGCGAAACTGTGTATGCCATCGGCGTTGAAGCCGGTGTTCCATTGGAAAGCAATTTCGACTTCGTGAGGGTTTTCGTCGATCTCTTCGAAGCCGATGAAATACCCGACTGTTTCGAAGAGCGCTTCTTTTGAGGCGTTGATATGGCTGACGAAGTCGATGATCCCGCCTTCGTATTGGAACGAGACCCAGTCGTTTGACACCGCGTTTTCTCGTCGGTCTCGCACCCGGATCTCTAGCCCGCGGTTGAGGAAAGCCATCATCTGAAAGCGCTCCAGCAGGGTCTGGAACCGGAATTCGACTTCGTCGAAGATCTCCGGGTCGGGCCAGAATCGCACGGTGGTTCCGGTTCGGGGTCGGGTTTCGCCAATGGGTGATTCGCCAATGGGTGACGGACCCACGGGCTTCAGCCGTTGAATCAGCTCGCCTCCGTTGCCGAACAGCATGGCGTAGCGTTCGCCGTCACGATCGATTTCGACTTCAACTCGTTTTGACAGGGCGTTGACTACCGAGACCCCCACGCCGTGCAGTCCTCCAGATACTTTGTAGCCCTTGCCGCCGAACTTGGCGCCCGCATGAAGGACGGTGAGCACAACTTCAGCAGCTGTCAGGTCTTCGTAGTTGGGATGATTTTCGACTGGGATGCCGCGGCCGTCGTCTGACACTTCGCAGGCGCCGTCGGGGGTCAGGGTGACGTTGATGCGCGTGCAGTGGCCGGCCATTGCTTCATCGACAGAGTTATCGACGACTTCCCACACCAGGTGGTGCAGGCCGGTGGGTCCGGTGGAGCCGATGTACATACCGGGCCGGGTGCGCACAGCTTCGAGCCCCTCGAGGATCGTTATGTCCTGAGCCTCGTAGGACGATTCGTCAGCGCTGATCGTGTCTATTTTCATCTCGTTTGGTCCGTTCGAGACGCTGATTTCCAGGCCCATACACTGTACTGAGTCTATCAGTCGGGGGACATTGATCCTTGCGGTCTAACCCTTACTTTGACGGCTTGAATCCGGTCCGATCCTGAGACTTCTTCGATCTTCGCTATGAGTTCTGTTTCGAGCCATTGAAGTTGGCTGGCCCAGGTCGGGTCGTCTGCGATTATCAGCAGCGTCTGACCGTCGATGACGCTGGGTCGGGCGTGGGCTGCTACATCTTCACCGACGATTTGGGGCCATTGCAGAAAGACTGCTTTGAGCACGTCTGTGCTGGGCGCTTTCATTGTGTTCAGTAGGCGCTCGACAGACCATTCAAGTTTTTTGGGCTCGTCGTCACCGCTGCTCATCGGGGCATTTCCGTGACGGTCCCTGCGGCCACTTTGAGCACCCGATCAGGTGTCGCTGTAGGGGGAACCCAGGTGGCTGTGGTGAGGAGTCGTTGTCCTTTGGGCAGGGCCTCGAGCAACGCTTCGGCGCGGCCGGCGTCTAGTTCGGAGAACACATCGTCGAGTAGCAGCACTGGCTCCGCGGTTCCGCCTTGGCGTACTAGTGCGTCCACTGCGAGCCGCATGGCTAGCACCAGTGATCGTTGCTCGCCTTGTGAGGCGTGGGTTCGAGCTGGCGAGTCTCCTATTTGTAGCGTGATCTCATCGCGGTGCGGCCCAATGGTTGACAGACCGCGTCGAAGGTCGATCGTGCGTGCTTGTTCGAGAGCTGCAGTTAGTTCGCCTTCCCAGCTTGGCAGGTAGGCAGCGCTGATCTCTGCGAGCTTTCCTGCTACTGCGTCGTATGCCGCCGATAGCTGAGGTTCGAGTTCGGTTAGCAGGGTTTCGCGGGCGGTTCGTAGTGCGGTTCCGGTGGTGGCGAGTTTGGCGTCCCAGACATCGAGGGTGAAGGTTCCGTCGGCATCGAGTCGGCCTCCGCTGGATCGCAGCAGGGCGTTGCGTTGTCTGACGATCTTTTCCAGCTCGCTGCAAAGCGCGTCGTGGCTGGGTTGCAGGCTTGCTGCTGCGTCGTCGAGCCAACGCCGGCGGCCTGCTGGTCCTCCTTTAACCAGTTCCAGATCGTCGGGCGAGAAGATAGTCACGGGAACGACTCCGATCAGGTCTCCTTTGCGGCGAAGAGGCTGGCGGTTGATCTGCACACGATTTCTGCCGACGCGGGGTAGTTCCACTTCGATCAGTTGTTTGCGGCCGTCGGGAGCTGTCGCGTTGGCGCGCATGATCGCCGCGTCTGCACCCATGCGGATCAACGAGTCATCGGCTACGCCGCGAAATGATCCACGCCCGGCGATCCAGCTTATGGCTTCAAGCAAACTGGTTTTGCCCTGGCCGTTCTCTCCGACGATGACGGTAAGGCCGGGATCAAACTCGACCGCGGTTTGGGTGTAGATGCGGAAGTCGAGTAGTTCCAGGGACTGTATTGCCATCTGGAGCGGCCGGGGCGCTTGCCCCTAGCTAACGCGCACTGGCATCAGCAGATACAGAAAGTTGGGGTCTTCGGAGGATTTGAGCAGGGCCGGTTTCAACTCGCCAAGGGTCTCCAGCACGACCTCTGATCCTGGTGTTACTTCGATCCCGTCGATCAAATACTCGGGATTGAACGCAACCATCAGGTCTTCGCCTTGGTATTCGGCTTCGAGGACCTCGTGGGCTTCGCCCACTTCTTGGGTGACGGCTGCTACCTCGAGTCCTTCTGCGGACATCGACATGCGGATCGGAGTTGATTCTTGGGCTAGCAGACGAACGCGGCGCAGTGCATCCAACAGTCTTTCGCGATCAATGGTGAGGCGGTTGTCGTGTGCGTCGGGAATCAACCGGTTGTAGTTCGGGAAGTCGCCTTCGATCAGGCGGGTGGTGATGGTCACTGATCCGACTGAGAAGCTGGCGTTGTGTTCGCCTAGTGACAGCGTGATCTCTTCTTCTTCACCGACGATCCGGGCGAGTTCTTTCAAAGCGCGGCTCGGCACCAGCACTTTTTGACCCTCACCCAACACCGATAGGCCTGCTATGTCGCAAACTGCCAGGCGGTAGGAGTCGGTTGACACGAGCCGCAGCCCACCGGACTCCGCGGCCATCAACACGCCGGTGAGGATGGGCCTGGCGTCGTCAGACGAGGCTGCTTTTTCTACTTGTTCGACGGCTGCTTTGAAGACGGTCGCGTCGAGGGTGACTACATCACCGGCGGGTGCGGGGATCTCGGGGAAGTCGTCTGTGGTGATCACCCTGATTGAGAATTCGGAGGGGCTGGCGACGATGCGTGCGTCCTGGTCTTCGATCATCACGTCAACTGCGCCTGGTCGAAGTGAGCGAACTACATCGGCCATTAGTTTCGAGCGCATGACAATCACGCCGTCGCCGCCACCGTTGACGGTTACGGTCACTGAAATCGTCAGATCGCCGTCGCTGCCCGTGGCGGTGAGCTCATCGCCAGCAAGCTCAAGGCGTACTCCGCCGATGACTGCTGTTCCCCCGCGGGTGGCTACACCTCGGCTGGCTACACCGAGGGCCTCTGCGAGTACGTCTCTTTCGCATCTGAACTGCATGCTCATTGTGCGATTACTTCTCCTGAGTTTTGTATGAATTCTCCTAGTAGGAGTTCATAGGGGTTGTGGATTGTGGATGAATGTCAGTTTGCCGTGTATTTCCGCAGTTCTTGCGTCCACATGGTTTGCCTGTTGGTTCACAGCTTGGATTGAGCTGAGGCGCTGGCTGTGGGTATAGCGAGAGTTATGCACTTTGGCGCACTGGCGTTGCACAAGTGATCTACAGCTTTGTTCACTGCCTGGGTGCTGCGTGGCGTAGGCGCTGAGTGCGCGGGCTCCCCCGTCTTGGGGTGGGATCACGGCGGTTGGTTGAGTCGACGTTGAAGTTCGGTGACTTTGTCGAATATTTGTTGGCGTTCACCCATTCGGGCTTCGATCTTGCGCACGGCGTGCATCACGGTTGTGTGATCACGGTCTCCGAAGGCGCGGCCGATGTCGGGGAAGCTGAGGTCGGTCACACTGCGGGTGACGTACATGGCAACTTGTCGTGCATCAACGAGTGGCCGGCGGCGGCTGCCTCCGGTGATTTGTTCGACTTCCAAGCCGAAGATCTCGCCTGTGAGTTCGATGATGCGGGCTGCGGTGACCGGCGGTTTTTGGGAGTTGTTGATCAGGTCGGCGAGGACGTAGCTCGCGATTCGTATGTCGAGGGGCTGCTCGGTGAGGCTTGCGTAGGCGGTCACCTTGATGAGAGCGCCTTCGAGTTCACGGATCGACTGGGTGATGTTCTCGGCGATGAACGTGAAGACCTCGTTGGGAATATGGACTGTTCGTGATTCGGCTTTTTTGCGGAGGATGGCGAGCCGGGTTTCGAGATCGGGTCGTTGGATGTCTGTGATCAGTCCCCACTTGAAGCGGTTTCGGAGGCGCTCCTCGAGGGTGGGCATGGCGTCGGGTGTTCGGTCCGACGACAGCACGATCTGTTTGTTGTTTTGGTGTAGTTCGTTGAATGTGTGGAAGAACTCTTCTTGGAGGCCTTCTTTGCCTTCCATGAACTGGATGTCGTCAATGAGCAGGACGTCGTTGGTGCGGTAGCGGCGTTTGAATTCGGGTTGCGTGTTGGTGCGAATTGCTTGGACGAATTCGTTGAGGAACGTTTCGGTTGACACGTAGCGGACTTTGTAGTGCGAGTAGTGGCTGCCGATGTAGTGGGCGATGCCTAGCAGCAGGTGGGTTTTCCCGAGTCCTGAGTCTCCGTGGATGAACAGCGGGTTGTAGCTGGCGGCTGGCGTTTCGGCTACGGAGAATGCGGCGGCATGTGCGAAGCGGTTTGACGGGCCGATGACAAAATGCTCAAACGTGAACTTCTCGTTGAGTTCGCTTCTGGCCTCGGGAGTTGTTTCTGGAAGTGTCCCAGAAATCGTCTTTGACGTGGGCCTATACTCGTTAGGTGTGGTCAGATCGGCTGGCGGAATATCGAAGGATTCTTCGATCCAGTCTGTGTCGATCTCCACCCGGACGGTTGCGTTGGATCGACGTTCGGTGATCGCGTGTTTGACAAGCCCGAGGTATCTACCCTCGATTCGTTCTTTCTGTAAACCGTTGGGGACAACGATGACCAACTCTCCCTCATCGAATGCTGCGGCTCTAGCGCCACTGAACGTGGTGTGCCAGACGGCATCGCTTACTTGGGCACGAATACTCTTGGCACAGGCACTCCACAAACCGCTCGCATCGTCTGCCTCTTTGTTGTTCAATTGACTCTCCACAGGCTTATCCACAGATGTGGAAGACTATTTTTTCGGTTGGGAAAAGGGAGCAACGGTGACTGACAAGTTTGTCGTTGTCGGTGAGGCAACCTAACCGTGGTAATTGGTGAACTTAGCAACGTTCACGATCTCTGCAAGTTGAAACTGGAGGTCTTTTCATCGGGCCTGTTCACGGGACAATAAGCGCATTAAATTACATTCGTGAAAGAAACAATCTCTTTATTGTAATTTCCGTTGGGGACCCGAATTTTGGTCTTCGGGAGTGTCTCGGTGACCTCACACAGACCGGTTGCGTGGTTGTTGCTGTAACCTTGCAACCCTACTGTGATCGAAACTATGTCGGATCCGAGGGACCCGGCGTGTGCCACGGCCGCACTATCTGCGGGTGGCTCTTGTGGAGGAAAAATGAAGCGGACTTATCAGCCCAATGTGCGCAAGCGAAAAATGAAGCATGGTTTTCGCGCTCGCATGAGTACTCGGGGTGGACGTTCAGTCCTGACCCACCGCCGTCAAAAGCAGCGGACGCGGCTTTCCGCGTGATTGAGGCGCTGTCTGGTCGTCGCTCCTTCGAACGTTTACGAGCGGAGGGAATGCGCCGCGGCCGAGGTCCGCTTCGGCTGGTTTGGCGGCCCGCGCCTGCCCATAAGCCCACTCAAAGTGCGAAAATAGGGTTCTCAATCTCACGTAGAGTGGGAAATGCTGTACAACGGAACAGAATCCGACGCCGAATTCGCGCGATACTGCGCGACATCTCTCGAGACAACCCGTCGATTCTTCCGCCGGGCGACTACCTGTTCCGGGTCACCTCCAAGATCGAGCACTGGTCGCCCACACAACTGCGAAACACCGTGACTGAGGTTTTGTGTTCGGGACCCGAGCGGCCGGGTCAGCGTCGCCAACAAGAGCGGGAAGCTGAGTCTGCAGTATCGGGTGCCGGCTCATGAGCTCCTATGCACCCAGTCCGTTGGCACGCCTGATACGCGCGTTGATCGGGGGGTACCAACGGTTGACCGCAGGACGAATATCACCATGCCGACATGTGCCTGGATGTTCGACTTATGCGATCGAGGCCGTTGAGTCTCACGGCGCTATCAGCGGTGGTTGGCTAGCAACAAAGCGCATATGTCGTTGTCATCCTTGGGGTACTTACGGATATGACCCGGTGCCTGTAACTGGGGAGTCGGAATGTTCAACCTGATCGGCGAAGTACTCGCGTATTGCTACCAGCTCTGGCCGTCATACGGTATGGCTGTTGCGGGTCTCACACTCGTAGTGATGGTGGTCGTTACGCCATTGACGCTCAAGGGCACGAAGTCGATGCTCCAGATGCAGCGTTATCAGCCCGAGCTGAAGGCGATCCAGAATCGCCACCGAGGTGATCGCCAAAAATTGAACGAAGAAATGATGGCGTTCCAGCAGGAGCATGGCATTTCAATGTTCGGCGGTTGTTTGCCTCTGCTGGTGCAGATGCCGCTGTTCTTGGTGCTGTTCCGTGTGGTTCAAGGTCTGACTAGCCGGGCGACTAACTTCGGTAACCAGTTTGGATGGACGAGTGGCCGCGTTTCTTCTGGCCTAGGACTCGACAGCACAGCATTTTCTTCGATTGATCGGCCGTTCCTACCGCAGAATCTTCCGGTCGACAGTGACCTCTACTTGAGGCTTGCAGGCGGTGAGGGAGACACAATTGAGGATCGTCCAACAGAGATGGTGTCTTGGGGAATAGACCTGTCTCGCAGCGCGCAAGACGTGATTGGCGAAAGTCTGGTCTCGGGGCTCCCCTATATGCTCCTCATCCTGATTGTGCTGGTATCCAGCCTTTTTCAACAGCGCCAGATCCAGGGACGGCACACTTCGGCGATGCCTCCTCAGCAACAGATGCTGATGAAGATTCTTCCCTACATGTTGCCTGTGTTCAGCTTCACGATGCCGGCGGCGCTGGTTGTGTACTTCGTGGTCTCCAACCTCTATCGCATCGGTCAGCAAGCCTACATAACCCGGAGTTTGTACCGCGGAGAGGACAGCCCGGGGGTTTTATTGGCCCGAAAGCGTGAGGAGATGAAGAACGACGAGGGTGATAGTGCCGCGTCGAAAGGGAGTATGACTCCGAAAAAGGGAGCGCCAACCCCAAAACGAGATGGCAGCTTTGCCAACAAAAAGGGTGGGAAACCAGCGGGCCGCAAGAATGTACCAAGTCGGTCGGGCGGCAAAAAAGACACAAGTCGCTCGAAAAAGGATACGGGTCGGTCGGAGGGCAGGAGAGCTACGGACAAGTCTGGGGCTAAGGACAAAACGAGTAAGCCCCAACCGAAACGCACTGGTGCGGGTAGGACGGGCAACGCCCCGACTCGGCACCAACGGGGGTCTGGTCGTACGACCGAACCAGGTGCTCCACAACACAAGAAACGAAAGAAGTAGCTCCCAATCCCCCACCGCGGTGGGACTTCTAGGTGGGGTTGGCAGCGCACGCAGCGAAAGGAGAAGTAATGGAATGGGTAGAAAGCATCGGCGATTCGATCGACCTGGCAAAAGAACACGCCTTGGATCGGTTGGGGGTGCATGAAGACGACGCGGAGTTTGATGTCCTTAGTGATGTAAGGACGGGGGTGTTTGGTCGCGTCAAAGAACCGGCGCGGGTGAGAGCGCGAGTTCGCCCGCAGACTCCGAGGACGAGAGAAAATCGCGGTCGACGTGATCGCGGAAACAGACGAGGTCGGCAAGGCCAGGGCCAGGGAGACCGCAACGGCAGCAACCGTGAAAAGCAGGATTCCGGCCGGCGCAAACAGGAACGCTCCCAGAATGGTGAAGCTAGGAAATCCTCAGCGAAGAAATCCGATAGCCAAACTTCGAAAAATCAACAAGCAGACCAGAAGAAGCAAACACCACAAAAACCCAAGAAAAAGGCAGAAACTGTGAACCAAGACCAAGAAATGATGCCCTTGCTGCAGCAGGCTGATATTGCCGAGGAGTTTGTTGGAGGCTTGGCTGAGCGGTTTGGCACGACCGTCAACTTCCAAAGAGAAAATATCGGGAGCGACGAGATCCGTATTACCGTCAGCGGCGACCAACTGGGTCGTATGGTTGGTCGCCGGGGGATGACCGCTGGAGCGATCGACGACCTGGTTCGGACGGTTTTGCAGCGCCGAGCAGGTAGTGCGCGGAATGGCCGCGTTCGAGTGGACGTTGGAGGGGTTATTGCGCGACGAAACGAAGCGCTTGTTCGGTTTGCTCGTGACAAAGCAGTCGAAGTGCAGGATTCCGGAGTGCCTCGATCACTTGAGCCTATGAATGCAGCGGATCGAAAGATCGTTCATGATGCCGTTGACGGGACAGACGGTGTCCAAACCATCTCCGAAGGTGAAGATCCCCGCCGTTACGTGGTGATTGTTCCTTCGGGAGAGTAGGCAGCGAAGAACTCGTGGCTGATTCTCGCGACGAGGCGCTAGCAGCAGTTTGGGAACCAGCGCGAGCGATCGGCTCGCTCGGTTCGGTATCAATTGAAGAACTCCGCAAGCATGCGGAGGGCTATATTTCGCCGAGGTTTGGCTTACGGCCGGGTGCGCGTTGCGTTGATTTGGGCACGGGAGTAGGTGTACCAGGGGTATTGCTGGCGATGTTGCATCCAGAAACGACCTGGCGGCTACTGGACGCAAGTGCACGGTGTTGCGAGATTGCTCGCGGCGCGGTTCGCGCGGCTGGTCTGGGCGACCGAGTTGAAGTCGTGCATGGGCGTGCAGACGACTACGCCCGTGAACCGCAGTGGCGATCAGCAAATGATCTGGTGGTTGCACGACTGTTCGGGCCCCCTTGTGAAGTGGCGGAATGCGGGATCCCGCTACTTGCTGCGGGTGGATCTCTGGTGGTGTCGGTATCGGACGACACGGCAAATGCTTGGCTATCTGCGGACTTGTCGCTGCTAGCGGCTTCGGTGATCGAACACTGGGAGACGACTTCAGGTAGCTACCTGCGTGCTCAACGCACAGGGGGAACTATTGCGGATCGACTCCCCCGCCGCCAGGCAGCACGCCGCCGCACACCGTTGTTTTGAGCGTTTCACGTGAAACCGTTTCACATGAAACAGATTGTTGAGAGTTTCGAGGCGTTTCACGTGAAACAATCGGAGGGTCCTTGACCTTCGGCTTCTGTTGACCGAAGATGTTCCTGCTCGGAGGAAGGGAGTTGGTTTGTGACTCAACCCAACACGAGGATGTTTGCTGTAGCCAACCAGAAAGGAGGGGTTGGGAAGACCACGACGACTATCAACCTTGCGGCCTGTATGGCGCAGCTTGGCCAACGCGTATTAATTGTCGACTTAGATCCTCAAGCAAATGCCACGCGGGGCCTTGGCATTGATTCGCGTATGGTCGATCATTCTCTCTACGATGTGATGCTCCAGGATGTTCCGCTGGAGGATGTGATCGAGCCAGTTTCGGTAAAGAACCTCTACCTCGTTCCGTCAAGCCTTGATCTTGTGGGCGCGGAAATCGAGTTGGTTCCTGCTATGAACCGTGAGAGGAAATTGAAGATCGCGCTTGAGTCGGTTGCCGACGACTATGACGTTGTGTTCATTGATTGCCCACCCTCTCTTGGGCTCCTTACGATCAATGGGCTAACTGCGGCGAACGAAGTTCTTGTACCAGTTCAGGCCGAGTACTACGCGCTTGAAGGTCTTGGCCTGTTGATTCGCAACATTGACTTGGTGACGCGCAACCTCAATCCAGAGCTTCATCTCAGCACTATCGTGTTGGGCATGGTTGATGCGCGAACAAAATTGTCCAGGCAGGTGTCCGAAGAGGTCCGGCGCCACTTTGGCGACAAAGTGTGTCGACAGGTGATTCCTCGAGCTGTCCGCTTGAGCGAAGCCCCGAGCTTTGGCCAGCCAATTTCGGTATTTGACCCTGGGTCGCGTGCGGCAACTGCTTACCACACCCTAGCGAAGGAGGTTCTTGGTGACCAGACGTAGTGGACTTGGTAGAGGCCTCAGTTCGCTGATTCCAGCGGACTTCACCGCTGACAGCGGTGTCTATCAAGAGATCGATATCAAAGAGGTAGTCCCGAACCGACACCAACCGCGGGGGCACTTCGACGAGGAGACCTTGACCTCTTTGTCCCGGTCGATCACGGAGATTGGTGTTATTCAGCCGATTGTCGTCCGAGAGTTGGAGGACGGACAGTATGAGCTGATAGCGGGGGAGCGACGTTGGCGGGCCGCAAAGCGCGCCAACCTTTCGGCCATTCCGGCAATCATTCGCACGTCCGATGATTTGTCATCGCTCCAAACGGCTGTTGTGGAGAACTTGCATCGGCAGGATCTCAACCCGCTTGAAGAAGCGGCTGCATATCAGCAACTGGTTGAAGAGTTCGGTTTGACTCAGGATGATGTTGCGCAGAGGGTGGGGAGATCTCGGTCTGCGGTGGCGAACACTCTTCGGTTGCTGCATCTCCCTCCGATGGTGCAGCGATTGCTGATCGAGGGGCAACTCAGCGCTGGACATGCTCGGGCGTTGTTGGCTACTCCAGACCGGAGCGAGCAGGAGCGATTGGCGACTCAGATTGTTGAGGAAGGTTTGACGGTTCGCCAGATCGAGGAAATGCTTCGGGAGGAATATCCCACCGAACCCGCCGGTGAGGACGAAAGCACAGCTAAACAGACGATTCCCAAGGTGCCGGATGCTGGGGTGCTGGAGCTTGAAGAACTCTTGGCTTTTCGGCTAGATACCAGGGTTGCGGTGAAATTGGGCAAGGGTCCCGGGAAGCTAGTGGTTGACTTCGCCGACGTCGATGACCTTGAGCGGATCTATCGGATCATCGCTGGACAGTGATCTCACACAACTATTGTCAGTAGGACTGTCAATATAATACGGAGAGCTCACTCTGGGTGGGGGCTGTCACACCAAGTGGTCACAGCATCGCGTAACGCGTTGGCGATTGCCTCAGCTCGCTCCACCACCACTGGCCCAGGTCCTACACGGCACCACACTGCGGTCATCCTGGTTTCCCTTAGGATCGGCAAGCGCATCCCGGTTGCAGGGATGTCGCTGTCCAATACAGACCTGATTTTGGCCGTGCACTGCTGGGCTAGCAGGCGCCCTCCGGTGGAGGTGAAGCCCTCGGTTTGGAAGTATGCGACTCGGAAATCGTCGGTGGCGAGGGTGACACCGAGGTAAGCGTCACCGCCCCAGCCGTTGGCGATCCGGGCATGTGAGGAGAGATCGGGGTGATGCAGGGTGAGTACTGTCGCCCCGGCAAGTTGCAGCAAGCGGGCTAGCGAATTCACCACCGCCGGGAGGCCTCCTGTTTCGCCCAACAGAATTCGCCGCCCCTCAACACCGGCGTGTTGTCGGAGCGTCTCTGTTTGGCGGACCTCGGCAATTGTTTTGCCACCCACCTGTCGGCCGGCGAGTCGGTCGAGCGCGGCAATGGTCGTGCGGCCGACGGTGCCATCTGCGCTGAGTCCCTGATTGTGCTGGAAATCCCGTACTGCCGCTTCGGTGTCGGGTCCGAATATGCCATCAAGCCACCCGGCGTCGAACCCGAGATTGCCCAGGCGTAACTGGAGACCAGCGACGTCATCGCCGCGGGTCATCGGCGAACGGAGGTAGAGCATCCGGTCGCCGAGACGGAAATGAGCGTCAACCAACGCAGCCCAGGTTTGTGGAGCACAGATTCCGTCCTCAACCAAGCGACGCGCGGCTTGGAATTGACGAAGCGCTTGTTCGGTGGTTTCGTCGAAGACATCGAGATCCCCGACATCGGTGAATCCCGCTGAGGCCAGTCGACGATGTAGATCTCGCACCCCGTCGCCGTCGTCGCCGCGCCGAAGGGGAAGCCCGGGCGGATTCATCCGGCTTGCGAGCGCATACGGCCGCTTACAGGAACGGGGTGACGTCGTCGAGAAGAGCACCCTTCGGCTTTGCACCGATGATGCGTTTTGCTTCCTCACCGTCCTTGAAAAGGATCAGAGTGGGAATGCTCATGACCTGGAACCGTTTAGCGATCGAAGGGGCATCGTCAACGTTGAGTTTGAGAATCTTGAGAGCATCGCCCTGCTCATCGGCGATTTCTTCGAGGATCGGGGCGATCATCTTGCATGGGCCGCACCACTCAGCCCAGAAGTCGACCAGAACGGGCGTGGTAGCGCTGCCGATCTCCTCGTCAAAGGTGCTGTCGTCGATGGTCCCGAGGGATCCGGCCATGGTTGATTCTCTTTCAGTTGGCTTGTTGCAGACTCTAGCTGTGTTGCGCCTCAAGCCAACGCTCGGCGTCGAGTGCAGCCATGCATCCGGAGCCGGCTGCGGTAACGGCCTGTCGATAGATGTCGTCTTGCACGTCACCACATGCAAAAACACCCTCAACGTTGGTACGTGCGCAGTCAGGTTGAGTCACCAGGTAGCCATTGTCCTTCATCTCGAGTTGACCCTTGAAAATGTCGGTGTTGGGTCGGTGCCCGATCGCAATAAAGACGCCTGTTACTGCTAAATCGTAACTCTCGTCGGTTTTCAGGTTGCGCAGTCGCAAACCGCTGATGGAGTCCTCGCCGAGGTATTCGGTAACGACGGTGTCCCAGATGAACTCGATCTTGGGGTTGTCGAAGGCGCGCTGCTGCATGATCTTCGATGCGCGTAGGGCGTCACGTCGGTGGATGATCGTGACTTTGCTGGCGAATCGGGTTAGGAAGTTGGCTTCTTCGATGGCTGAGTCGCCTCCGCCGATTACGGCGATCTCTTGGTCGCGAAAGAAGAACCCGTCGCACGTTGCACAGGTGGAAAGCCCGTGACCGACAAGTTCAATTTCACGGTCAAGGTTGAGCATCAGCGATTGAGCTCCGGTTGAGACGATCAGACAGCTGGCTTGATAGGTCGGCTCTGCAGCTTCAGGATCACCGACCCAAACCTTCAACGGGCGTTCGGAGAGGTCGACTCTGGTGGCTTTGACCGTCTTGATTTCAGTCCCGAAACGTTGCGCTTGGGCTCTGAAGTTGACCATCAACTCGGGGCCCATGACGCCGTCGGGGAAACCGGGGTAGTTCTCTACATCGGTGGTGAGCATGAGTTGCCCACCGGGCTGGTCGCTGGTGCTGCTGGGTTCGCCCTCGAGCAGTAGCGGTGAGAGGTTGGCACGAGAGGTGTAGAGGGCGGCGGTGAGTCCGGCTGGTCCGGAGCCGATGATGATCACTTCATGGGTTTCGGGCATTAGTTCTCCTAGGGCATGCGCTGGTGGGACTTGCGGTCACGCGAACGAGTCGATGATGCCGTAGCAGACGATTGCGACGATGATCAGGGCGTCGAGAATCAACGCTGAGTTGACCCAGCGCATACCGTCGATTTTGCGGTTGAGCCAGAATCCGAAGCCGAGGATCGCCAAGAGACCACCGATGAAAAGGTGGGCGGCCCAGGTTGCATCGCCCACTCCGGAGCCGATTGGCAGGTAGGCATCGGCGAGGCGGACTCCGACGATGATCAGCAGGGTGAGCGCGGCGGCGGTGAAAACCAGTGCGACTGAGCCGTAGACGATTGCTCGCACGACCCGTATTGCGTTTTCGGTGCCGTGGGTGCGGACCTTGTCGACGTTGTCGACTATCGAGTCAACGACACCTGATATCCAGTCGTTCTCAACTGGCGAGGTCTCGTCATTCATGGCCTCGGAGCCTAGCGGCAGCGCCATATTTCAAGCACCCTGCGTGGGCCGCGATTGTGACCTGTGACCAGAAATGGCCGGAGATCAGCGAAGCCGACATCGAGGTTCTTGCACCCGAATGACCGACAGCGGCGTATGCGCGCCAACCGCGCGCGGATGCTCCTAAAGGTCGAGACCGGCAGCGGCGACGGGGGAGTACATCGACATCTGCGGGGGGCTTGCGAGCAGTTCCATGAAGGTTCCCATGACGGCTTGCAGAGCTTCGGATTGGCCTTGTGATTGGATCGATTCCATCGACGAGAACAACGCAAAGTATGAGTAGTTGGTGCCCTCGCCGCGGTGGTACGAGTAGACCTCCACGCCGTCTAGCTCGGCTGCGACCGCGACCTGGGCCGCTAGCGCGGCGTCCATCTCGTCGTTCTTGCCTTCTTTGCAGCTGAATGTTGCGACCATCGACACTTTGGACATATCGGATTTCCCTCTGGTTGTGGTTGGGTTGCTCAGCATAAGTTGTCGCGAGGAGACCGCATATGCGAGTTGATGCGAACTGATGCTGCTTTCTAAGGGCTGAGTGTTGCGAGTTGCTCGACGGTGCAGGTGGGTTCGCTGGCGGTCAGCAATGCCGCGGTGTCTGGTGAGTGGTCGCCGGTGAGTACGAGAACGGCGATGCTGATTGGGATGCCGTTGATTGTGGTTTCGTTGATTCTGAGGGTGTCAACACCGTCGATGTCGGGCATGGCGTACATGTGGGTGAGGAGGCTTTGCCCGCATGGGGTCGCGGCCAGAGCTTGCTCGGTCTGCTCATTACCTTCCTCGTCATAGGGGACGATAAATCCGGCGAAATCCGTAGCAACCAGTTCACGCCATTGGTCTGCGGTGTGGTCGATCAGCTCGTCGAGGGTTTGGTAGCTCTCGGCGATCTCTATGTTGAGCAACCTGTGGATCCTGGGTGGGTCAGCCGCTGCAACCGTGGTAGTTGCCGCGGTTCGGTCGTCTGCGACGCTTTGTTCGGAGTCGTAAGGCTCGGCCATGTCGCTGTCGCCCTCGGCCATGTCGTCTCCGGACTCGGCCATGTCACTTTCGGGCATCGCCTCGGCCATGTCGTCTCCGGACTCGGCCATGTCGCCGTCGTCAGCCATGTCGTCCACGGAGTCGGCCATGTCGTCTCCGTCATCTCCGACATAATCGTCGGCCGTTGCGGCGCTGTCTGCGGAGGTGCTAGCGCTCATTTCGTCGCCGGTACCCGAGTTGTTGAGAGCGATCAGTGCGCCGACTACTCCGGCGAGTAGCACCAAGGTCGCGGCGATGGTTGCCAGTCGCTGCGGATTGAACCTACGCATGGCTCTGACCGCGGATAGATCGGTGATCCGGTCGCTGGTGGTGCTTTGCCACAGGGCGCTGTCGATGAGCCGGTCCACATCGCTCTCCGGTAGCGGCGGCACGGGGGCGGACAGCAAGTCTTTAGCGGCCTCGAATTCTTGGATGCGTGCTAGCAGTTCTGGGTCGGCTTGGATGCGAGCGACCTCGTCGAGGGTCGCTTCACCGTCGATGTAGGACGAAATGAGTTCGTCGTCGGAAGGGGTTGGATCACTCATTGGCTTGTTTGTTGTGACGATTCTCGGGGGTGGGTTGGTTCCTTGAATTGCCGGGGTTCATGACGTCGACTAGTTGGTGTCGGCCGCGGGCGATCCGGGAGCGGACTGTGCCAGGCGCGATATTGAGCACTTCGGAGATTTCGCTGTAGCTGAGACCGGCCACGTCGCGCAGTACCACCGCGGTGCGGAATTCTTGGGGCAGTTTTTTGAGTCCGTTGTCGATGTCTATGCGAGCGGTGACTGTTTCGGCGGGGTCTCGGGGAGCACTGGCAGCCATGGGGGAGGGGTTGGCTTGGTCGTATTCGGGCAAGCCTGGTGTGGGCTGTCGTTGTCGACGGCGTAGTTCGTCGATGCAGGCGTTGGTGGCGATTCGGTAGATCCAGGTTGAGAACTTGGAGCGCCCGTCGAAGCGGGGGAGTCCTTTGACGACGGCTATGAGTGCTTCCTGGGTGGCGTCGAGGGCATCCGCGTCGTTGCCGGCTATTCGTCGACAAACTGCGTAGATGCGGCTTTGGTGCTTACGC
This sequence comes from Acidimicrobiales bacterium, assembly GCA_047516945.1. Taxonomy (GTDB): domain Bacteria; phylum Actinomycetota; class Acidimicrobiia; order Acidimicrobiales; family Aldehydirespiratoraceae; genus VXYK01. Next base: position 1,623 of record JAKZTU010000104.1, on the reverse strand, counting down.
AATAGCTGATCGAGGGCCTGTCGGTCTCCTCTTTGTGCCGCGTTGATAAGGGTCGAGTCGTCCATGGAAGCGTCACTGCGACCCTAGTACGAGTCGGTTCGTCAGCTTTGTAGGGCGAAGCCGATGACTCCGGGTCCGCCGTGGGTTCCGACGACTGGGCCAATCAATTCGATTCTTGCCTCTCTGATGTCGACGATCCCGTCGATCATCGATAAGAAGTCGTCGAGGTCGGGTGCTTGTCCGTGCATGATTGCCAGGTTCTCCGCCTCGTCGTATTCGGCGAGTTTGTCGCGGAGCCAAGCGAGGGCTTTTTTGCGGGTGCGTTGTTTGCTTGCTTCTTGGACCTCGCCGCTTGACAGGTCGAGGATCGGTTTGATCGCCAGCATCGAACCGAGGAGGGCTTGCGCTCCTCCGATGCGACCGCCTTTTTTGAGGTTTTCGAGCGTGTCGAGCGCGCCGAATACGTGTGTCCGGTCGCTGAGGTCGACCACTGCGGTTTCGATTTCGTGCGTTGTCGCTCCGTCGGCAGCCATTCGTGCAGCGGCGATCACAATCGATCCGAGTCCGACGGTGATTGAGCGACTGTCGACTACGCGGATGTCGCCGTCTATTGCGGCCGCGGCGGTCTTGGCGGACTGCATTGTCGCTGAGAGGGCTGCGGAGAGGTTGATGCAGACGATGCCGGAAGCGCCGGCGTCGAGTTGCCGCCGGAAGGCTTGGTCGAAGCGGCCTGGCGCTGGCGCGGCTGTTTCGGGGAGCGTGTCGGCGGACGCCAACTTGGCGTAGAACTCCTCGACGCTGAGTTCTTCGCGGTCGATGTATTCGGTTTCGCCGAAGCGAATCGAGAGGGGCACGACTTCGATGCCGAGCTCGTCGACCTCGTCGCCGCGAAGGTCACAGGCACTGTCGGTGACGATACGAACGGTCACAGTTCCTCCTGGTTTTGATGTGGTTGGTCTTGGTCGGGTTGTTGCGGGTCGGGTTGCGTGTTGGGTCGGTCTGGTCGGTCGGGTTGTGAAGCGCCCCGGTTTAGTGGAGGTTTGGTTGTCCCGGCGGCGGTTGTCGCTGGGGGCTGTTGTGATGGTAGTAGTTCGTTTCGAATTAGGTGGGTCGGATGTGGCCGATCTCGCCGCGGAGTCGGACTTCGTTGAACGACCAGACCCATTTCAAGGTGGTGAATTCGAGATCGTTGGTGCCGCGCCAGGGGCCTTCATGTCGAACGTTTTCGGTTTTGTAGAGTCCGATCATTGGTGATCTGAGTATCCGGCTCTTCGGATATTAGCGGGGAGTGGGTCCGTGGGTGTGGGGGCTTCGAGAATCGGGGTTGAACGCACATCGGATCACAAGGTGGCTCCTGGTGGAACCTCAAGTAGGCCAGAGATGTGGTGATGTTGACCTCGAGTCTTGACTCCGAGTTTTTGGTCAGGCGGCGCGTTTGTGGGCTTTGGGCTTCCCTCTGGTCAGGGGCCGTTTGGTGGGTTGTTGAGGTCGCAAAGCCCATGACACCGCGCGCCGCTGAACCTTTGGTCAGGGGCCGTTTGGTGGGTTGTTGGGGTTGATGATTTTGTAGCCGGTGTTGGTTTTGGTGACGATGTAGCCGCGGTCGTGGATGTTGTGGTGGCA
>JAKZTU010000103.1:0-3663 GCA_047516945.1 Acidimicrobiales bacterium | reverse complement strand
CGCGATTTATGACATCTTCTCAAGCGAGGCGACCTATGGCAACGGCGCGTTGTTTGCGGCTTTCCTCGCCTTCGCGGCAACGGGCGAATGGGTGGCAGAGCGGTCGGGAACGCTCAATATCTCAGTCGAAGGGATGCTGCTGAGCGGAGCGTTCTCCGCCGTTATGGGCTATCACATCACCGGATCGGTGGCTGTCGGTCTGCTGACGGGAATCTTAGGCGGGATGCTGGTCGCGGGCGTGCAAGCCGAGATGAGCCACCGCCTCACCGCGGATCAGTTCGTGGTTGGGCTCACGCTCAACCTGTTGGTCCTGGGACTCGCCGGGTTTCTCGAAAACGAGATCGCACCGGAGTCAACCTTGGCCGGTAAATGGGAAATCCCGCTGCTTCACGACATTCCCCTCGTTGGACCGGCGCTGTTCGATCAGCGCTGGCCGTTCTACGTCTTGTATCTGCTCATGCCGTTTTCGTGGTGGCTGGTTTATCGGACCCGCTGGGGTTTGGAGCTGCGGGCGGTAGGTGAGAACCCGCAATCCGCTGACGTTTCAGGAATTGATGTCAACAAACGTCGCCGCCAGTCAATTTATTACGCCGGGCTGACCTGTGGACTCGGCGGCGCCTTCTTGATCTTCGGACACGTCGGCCGGTTCGAAGACACAGTCGTCGGCGGACGCGGCTTCATAGCCATAGCAGCGGTCATCTTCGGCGGCTGGACGCTGCGGGGAACGCTCGCTGGGTGTGTGATATTTGCCGGAGCACTGTCGTTTCGGTTTTCAATTCAGGATCTCAAAATCAACAGCGAGTTGTTACAGTCATTGCCGTTCATCGTCACCGTCGCAGGCATGGCCGTCTTCGCCCACCGAGTACGCGCACCGGCAGCGCTGGCCCGTCCCTTCATCCGCGGCCTCAGGTAGCCAACTGTGCAATGTCAACCTTTGGGGCGTACGGGAATACAGGTCAGCCGTTTGGGACTCGGGGCAATGGTGCTCGGAGCTTGGGGCAACACCGACTTGGCGGACTGCACCCGGATAATCAACCGAGCGCTCGACGATGGCATCAACTTGATCGACACCGCTGACATGTACGGAGACGGCGAGAACGAGGGCATCGTTGGCTCCGCGATCAAGACCCGGCGCGATGAAGTGGTGTTGTGCACGAAATTCCATTACCCGGTCGGTGATGATCCTGATCCGAATCGGCGGGGCAACAGCCGTCGCTGGATCATGACCGCCGTTGAAGACAGCCTTCGCAGGCTCGGAACTGACCGTATTGATCTGTACCAAGTGCACCGACCCGACCCGACCACCGCGATTGATGAGACGGTCGAGGCTCTGTCCGATTTGGTGCGGTCAGGCAAGATCCGGGCCTGGGGCACCTCAACGTTTCCCGCCGAGGAACTTGTGGAAGCGCATTGGGCCGCGGCCCGCAGCGGGGGTATCGGACCCCATACCGAACAACCGCCGTACTCGATCTTGTGTCGAGGAATCGAAAGAGATGTATTGCCCGTGGTTCAGCGTTACGGCATGGGCACGCTGGTGTGGAGTCCGCTGTCCGGTGGTTGGCTCACTGGCAAATACCGGCGAGACGACCCGGCCCCGAGCGGTAGTCGAGGCGCCACAAATCCTGATCATTTCGACGGCGGTAACAAACTCAAGTTCGATGCCGCTGAGGTCCTGGGCCAGATCGCGGACGGCGCCAGTGTTTCCCTCACCCATCTGGCTTTGGCCTGGACGTTGGAGCATCCAGCGATCACTACCGCGCTCATCGGCCCCCGCACCATGGATCAACTCGAAGATCTGCTCGGCGCGGCTGAGCTGACTCTCAAAGGCGAGGTACTCGACCTGATCGACGATGTAGTGCCACCCGGTCACGACATCAACCCCGCTGACAAAGCCTGGATACCGTCGGGCCTATCAACCCACGCGCGGAGACGGAGCTAGAGCAATGAAAGCAATGCTGTACCACGAAGCGGGAGGACCCGAAGTCCTGCAATACGTTGATGTGGCCGATCCCGAGCCGGGACCGAGAGACGTGGTTGTCGATGTGGCCGCCACCGCGCTCAACCGACTCGACGTGGTGCAGCGCAACGGCTGGTTCCACATGCCTGGTTTCCAATATCCCCATATCGCTGGTATGGACGTAGCCGGGATGGTCTCAGCGATCGGTTCCCAGGTCAGCGATGTGGCGATCGGCGACCGGGTGGTGATCGACCCGTCGTTGGCGGGCGTGGCCGAATCTTCCAAGCTCGCAGGATTGGGCGACCTCTACGGTGATCTCGGCATCATTGGCGGCACGGTAGATGGCGGATATGCCGAGAAGTGCCTCGCTCCGAGCTCGCATGTCTACAAAGTGCCCGATTCGATGCCGCTTGAACATGCCGCCACATTCCCGACCTGCTATCTCACCGCGGCCCACGCTCTGTTCGAGGTCGGCGAGCTACAGGCAGGCGAAACTGTGATGATCCACGCCGCCGGTTCGGGGATGTCCACGGCCGCGATCCAGCTGGCCAAGCACGCCGGGGCCATCGTGTTGGCCACCGCCGGCACCGACGAGAAGTGCGACCGGGCTCTTGAGTTGGGGGCAGACCATGCGTGCAACAACCGCAGCGGCGACGTATCCGGCTTCGCCCGCGGAGTTACCTCTGGGGCGGGTGTCAACATGGTCTTTGATCATGTTGGTACGGCTCTGTTCGGTCAGTCCTTGTTCGGAATCGGGATCGGCGGGCGCCTCGTCAACTGCGGCAACTCGTCGGGCGACGAAGCGACCATCCCATCGCTCGGCTACCTGTTTCACGCAGGTATCAAGATCATCGGTTCGGACCCGTACCGCCCAGAAGAGTTCGGCCCGGTTTGGGACACGTTCTGTCAGGGAAACTTCGAGGTTGTGATCGACTCTGAGTTCGCGCTGGCCGACGCCGCCGACGCGCAAGCCAAGATGTTGTCCAACGATTTCTTCGGCAAGATCATCCTCAAACCCTGAACCCCCGTTCTGGCGGTACCAATGACCAGCGAGCCGAGAGACGCCCCGTATCCCGAGTTGAAGAAGACCCATACGATGGCCTGGAAAGGTCGTCCGTGGACTGATTACAAGCCTCCACCAGCGGCTCCGGTGTGGGCTGCGATCGAGGGGCTCGGCCGCTATTACATTCTTGTCGCCGCGCTCGAACTCAACGTATTCGACACCCTCAAAGAGACTGGACCAAGCACTGCTGAAGTGCTGGCCGAAATACTCGATGTGCCTGTTGGTCATCTTGCGACTCTGCTCGACGGTGTGGTCGCTTTGGGGTTGCTCGACCAATTCGTGGACGTTTACGAACTGAATGACGCGGCTAAGCGCTACCTCGTGAGCGATGGCCCGGCGACGATGGCCGATCTGGTGGCCGTGGCACCCGGGCCGCACCAAAACTGGACCCGCTTAGCCGACACAATCCGCAACGGCGCGCCCGCCACTCCAATCGAAGACGACCCGGTAGCGTTCTACGTCCCGCTGGTGGAGGGGACTTTCACCACGATGTTTCGCTGTGCTAGCCGGGCCGATCTCAAAATCCGCTACTCGGCGCTGGAACAACCCCATGTCCTTGATCTCGGGGCGGGTGGGGCGCCCTGGTCGATCGCCATTCTGAAGGCCTGCACGCAGGGCAGCGCGGTGATCAACGACCTGCCCG
>JAKZTU010000102.1:0-2514 GCA_047516945.1 Acidimicrobiales bacterium | reverse complement strand
CTCTTAGCCTCAATCTCATGTGGGACCGCGTTGAACGCCTCCAACAAGAGCTTCGTGACGTTGAGATCCGTCTCGGTGATCCAGCGGTGCAAACAGACGCGTCTCAGCTAGCGGACCTCGGTCGCCGTTTCAAGCAACTTGAAGAGATCGTTTCTGCGGGCTTGCGCTGGCGTGCCGCGGTCGAAGACTTGGAGGTCGCCAATGAGATGCTGCGAGACGCTCAAGGTGCTGAACGAACCGAGATGCGCGCAGAAGTCGTAGAACTCGAAGCGCTGGTCGCGCAAAGCGCTGAGCAGCTCCGTGTTCTGATGTTGCCCTCCGATCCAAACGATGGACGCAACGTCATCATTGAGATCAGAGGGGCGGCCGGTGGTGATGAAGCCAACCTCTTTGCCCGAGATCTGCTTGTCATGTATGAGGCGTTTGCGAAGCGAATGAACTGGCGCATGGAAGTGCTCAGTTCGTCGCCCACCGAACTCGGAGGACTGTCGGAGGTAACGGCACTGCTATCGGGTCCATCGGTGTGGACCAGGATGAAGCACGAGGCCGGGACTCACAGGGTGCAACGGGTGCCGGTGACTGAATCGCAGGGGCGGGTCCACACATCGTCGGCCACGATGATGGTGTTGCCGGAGCCTGAAGAGGTAGAGGTCCATATTGACGACAACGACCTGCGCGTCGACACCTATCGGGCATCGGGCCACGGTGGTCAGTCGGTCAACACCATGGATTCAGCAGTGAGGATCGTTCATGAGCCGACGGGTTTGGTGGTCACTATGCAGGACGAGAAGAGCCAGCTCAAGAACAAGAACAAAGCCATGCGGGTGCTGCGTGCGCGTCTCGGGCAACTCGAAAAGGAACGTGCGGATGCCGAGGCGTCGGATCTGCGCAAGGGACAGGTTTCGATGGGCGATCGCTCCGAGAAGATCCGCACCTACAACTTCAAAGAGAACCGCCTGACCGATCATCGGATCGGACTTACGGTCCACAAACTCGATCGGGTCTTAGCCGGAGAGTTGGACGACATCAGCGACGCCCTGGTAGCCGAGGAGCGCCAACTGCAACTCCAAGACGATGTCTGAGTCCACCTCTGGCACAGTCAACGCTGCTGACACAGTTAACCCTGCTGACAACCTCATGTGGTCGGGACTGCTCGCTGAAGCAGTAGCTCGTTTCGAGCGTGCCGGTATCGACACGGCACAAATCGATGCTCGGAGGGTGGTTGAGGAGATAACCGGTGCGCAGCCATCCGGGGTGCACCGCGTTCTTGGAGATTGCGTCACGACCAAAGCGATGGCGAGATTCGATGAGTTGGTGGCACGCCGAGAGCAAGGCGAACCGTTGCAATACGTGCTGGGTCGTTGGGGGTTCCGCACGCTTGATCTGATGGTCGATCAGCGGGTTCTCATTCCTCGGCCCGAGACAGAGATCGTTGCCGGTCTCGCCATCGACGCGGTTAACGCCCTGCGACACCAAAAGAGCCGTGCGAGCAGTGGTGTCGAGGGCGGTGCCGAGGGTTTTGTGACGGTCGCTGATCTTGGTACCGGCTCGGGTGCGATTGCCTTGTCAGTAGCGGCCGAATGCAAGGGCTGCCGGGTATACGCCACGGATGTGTCCCAAGATGCTCTGGCGGTGGCGCGGGCGAACTTGGCGGGGATCGGGTCTGCGGCAACTTCGGTCAGCTTGCATCACGGAGATTGGTTCGAAGCGTTGCCCGACGAGTTGCGAGGCACCCTTGATGTTGTGGTTTCGAATCCGCCGTATGTCGCCGAGAGCGAAGGGCTACCCGCGGTGGTGGCGGACTGGGAGCCCGCAACCGCGCTGTGGGCCAAATCCGAAGGGTTCGCCGATCTGCGCGGCATCGTGACTGAAGCGCCGCAGTGGTTGGCGCCTCGCGGCGTGATCGTGCTTGAGATGTCACCGGCCCAGACCTCCACGGTGCAGCAATGGTGTAGTGATCTTGGCTGGCAGGCGACGATTCACCCAGATCTCAATGGGCGTCCCCGGGCTGTGGTGGCGCGCAGATGAGCGATCTTGATCGCGTTGTTGCGGCGCTGCAGGAAGGTCAAATTGTGCTGCTTCCGACAGACACGGTTTATGGCTTGGCAGTGATGGCCACGAACAGCGCCGCACTTGCTGCGGTTTTTGCTCTAAAGCAGCGTCCGGTCGACACCTCAGTGGCGGTACTTGTTGCAGATACTACCCAGGCTGCGCGTTACGTCGATCTTGGTGCCGACGGAAACGCCCTGGCCGAGCGTTTCTGGCCGGGCGCTCTCACCATTGTTGCGAATCGTATTGACAACGGAGCGGTCGCCGCAGGAACCGATTCGACGCTCGGAGTTCGCTGCCCTGACGACGACTTCGTTCGTTTGGTCGCCTCTATTGTTGGGCCGTTGGCCGCTAGCAGCGCCAACCTTCATGGTCAGCCGACCCCCGAGCTGTGCTCTGAGGTCGCTGAGCTCTTCGACACGGTACAGATCGTGGTCGACGGCGGCCCTCGGCAGGGTTCGGCGA
>JAKZTU010000101.1:0-3263 GCA_047516945.1 Acidimicrobiales bacterium | reverse complement strand
TCACCGTCCCCGAGTCACCTCCGCTATGGAGCAACTGGATCGAATCGTCGCTGCTACCACCGTCGATGCCAACTGAACTCAACCCGACCGAATGGACGGGAGCGGTCCAGTACCAGGTCGCTCCAAACCAGTCCCTAGTGTTCCGATACGGTCCGTCGGAAGGCCCAGTCGTGTCGTCGTCAGGCCCCCTTAGGCGACCTACAGTGCCTGATGGGCCGATCTTCATGCTGGACTTCGACAGTTCTTGGCGACCAAGCGACATCCCAAGTTTCGAAGCCGAAACGATTGTCACGGTAGCGGACCGCCTGCGCAGTCCACTACGAAAACTGTTCGATAGCCTCATCACGCCCTCCCTGAAAGACATCTTCAGACAGGACCCAAGCGATGACTGAATCTACGATTCCGTTGGTCGATGAACCCACATCGGCAACATCGGTCAACCCGCCGCGTATCGACGAGTTGACGCGGTTATCTCCTGATGTGCTGGCGGGCAAGGCTGGATCTCTAAGGCAGGATGTCGGCGTTCCAACTCAGGATGTCGCTCAAGTGCATGGCGATCTACTCCAAGACCAACTTGAATCTCGCACCGAAGAGACAGCCAAAAGAGCATCTACCGATCTGCTATCGGAACTCGCTGATCTTGGATTCTCGTGGACCGCTATTGCGAGGATCGTCGGTGTATCGATCCCCTCGATTCGCAAATGGAGACACGGAGAGACAGCAGCGGGAGAGAACCGCCGAAAACTTGCCGGACTCGTGGCCCTAGTGGGTGTGCTTGAGAGCGATCACTTAATTTATGACGTCGCCTCCTGGCTCGACATTCCGTTGGCGGGATCCAATTTCACCGGGATCGACGTTCTTGAGAACGGGAAACTCTCCGACCTAGTGGAGTACGCGGCCCAGCACATAGAGAGCATCGAACTCCTAGACCGCGCCTTGCCAACCTGGAGAGAAGCACTGGACGACCAATTCGAGGTGTACCAGGCCGGGGATGGAGAACTAGCAATAAGGATCGTAGGTGAGGACGAGCCCGAGTGAGCCTCGAGCCAGCGGCGGAACCGCAAAAGCTGTACCTCGCCGTCGGCGCGGATGTAAACCGTCATCGTCCGCTCTTTACAGGCGACATCTTCCCCGATATTGACATTCCAAGTGTCGGGCCTTCGACGGCCATTGTAATCGGGCATCCTTGCTCTATTCGCGGTAAGAACGGACAACTCGCCGAACGCACGCCGGTCGCCGCGGTCGAGATGCACGCTCCGGTACCACCGGAGCGTTGGTCCAGCGGCTACTTCAGCATGATGCCCTTGGCCGGCCTACCCGCAGAAGGCGAATTTCACGTAGCTCACCTGAATCTGTTCGGTCTCGCGCTCACTAGCGAACTAGTCGCCGGAGAGCGCTTGGCGTGCCTATCTCACCCGGGGATCAACCAACTCCAGCAAAGGCTTGTCTTTCACCAAACTCGACTGGAGGTTCCACCGGGTAAGTTCCAGCAAGCATTCGACCATACCTACGAGGAGGCCGAACTGTTGGAAGACTGGGCCACCGACTTGAGCGTGGTCGATGATTGCCCCGAATCTAGTTTCGAGTCCTGGATCAGAGAAGGATCTCCCGACCGACAATCCCGCCTAAAGATCCGCGAGGAGAGGGCATCCATTCATCGCGAGATGCGCAAAGAGATCAACAATCGACTCGATCAACGCCCACTCCAGCGAGAATCGGTGGGGTCCTAAAAGAGCCACCCTTTAAAGGCTGCGGACTAAAGCTTGGGTCAAGGGCGGCGCGCGCTGAAAGACGACAGCCAAGCATCCACGGAGATATGTTGGGGGGGGCTTGCAGGAGGGGGACGATGAGCAAGAACGACCGGGCAGACAGGCGGGCCGCGGTGGTTGCTGAGGCGATGGAAGATATTGCCAAGATCGATGCCGAAGGGCGCGAGCACGGGGGTATCAATCAGGCTGGTGTCGAGCGCATCAAGCAGCGGTTGTTGCGTCTGGCCGAGTGCGAAGACTTGTTCCCAGACGAGGATTTTCCGCCACCGGACGCTGCGTCCAGTTCGCTCATGTACCGAATAGCACAGGACGACGACCGGCTAGCGCTGTATATCCAAACCGTGGGCAACGGCGTTTCGGCGCCACCGCACGAGCACACGACCTGGGCAGTGATTGTGGGCATGCGAGGCCGAGAACTGAACCGGCTCTATGGTCCCTGCGCCGGAGAGGGCGAACCGCTGGTGCAACACGAAGTCGTTGTCGAGCGGGGAACCGGTGTGGCGATGCTCGGCGATGATGTCCACTCGATTCATATCGAGGGTGCCTCGGCTAATTTCCACTGCTACGGCTTGGCCCTTGAGCGGCTTTCGGGTCGCCGCTTCTGGAATGCCCAACATGGTGAGTGGCGCGAGTACAACGACGTCGGCACGATCGTCGAAGCCCGCCCCGGCTGCTGACTACGGCAAACTCTGACTACGACTCGGGTTGTGTGGGGTTAGAGGTAACCGGTGGCGTGGCTGGGGGTGAAACGGGCGATAAGGCGGCGTTCGTCAATCATGGCTTGGCGATATTCGTCCCAGTTGGAGTGCGTTCCCGCGACCCGCTCGAAATAGTTGACGAGAGCGTCGCTGGTTGCGTCGTCGACGCTGGTGGTGACGGGCGACAACTCAACCGTGCCATCAAGCGAGACATACGACCATGCCTGTTCGTCGGACACGTGCAGCACGGCTCTGGGGTCGCGCCGCAGGTTGGCGGTCTTAGCCCGGTCGTCGGTCACCGAGATGCAGAGCACGCCGTCGTCGACGTAGTACACGACATCGGAGGACTGGGGCCGACCGTCTGCACGGATAGTGATGAGAACTCCGAGCCTGCGTTCCGATGCCCAGTCGATTGCCTCTGCTAGTTCCATGGTGTGGTTTTAGCGCACTTCAATCCAAGCAGTCCGAGGGCTTTCTATAAGATCAATAACGAACAACGATGGAAGACCAACCTTTCGCTGGTACAGCCGAACAGGCGATCCGCGTTCAGGCCGCAGCCTCGGCGGTCGGTCTGGGCGAAGGACGGTTCCGGTTGCTGCGGGTCGGTACGAACAACGTGTACACCAACCACGAAGATCTCGTTGTGGCCCGGGTCGCGCCGTCGCATGAGACTGTTGATACAGGCAACGACCGACTGCGAAACATTGAGTTGCTGATCGCCGCTGGCGCGCCGTTGTTGAGTCCTCTCAGCACCGCTATTGAATTGGCAGATGGACGGGTCGTGACTTTTTGGCCG
>JAKZTU010000100.1:0-23689 GCA_047516945.1 Acidimicrobiales bacterium | reverse complement strand
GCACCACCTCGCCCGCCAACTCACGACAGTCGGCGAAGTGACGGTGCTCGCACCGTCAAGCCAGCACTCGGGCGCGGGTACCGCCATCGGGCACCTTGGTGAACCTCTACCGGACGTTCATCGTGTCAGACTCCCGGAACTTCTGGGTTTAGGGGCCGCTTACCACTTTGATGGGCCACCCGCCCTCGCGGCTTTGCTCGCTTGCAAACAACTCTTCGGAGCGACCCCCGATCTGCTCGTTTCTGGAATAAACCAGGGATGGAACGTCGGACAAACGGTGCACTTCTCTGGGACCGTTGGTGCTGCGCTAGCCGCGAACGTCCTAGGAGTGACCGGGATCAGCGTCAGTCAAAAAGGCGGTCGTCCACAATTCTGGGAATCTGCAGCCGCGATTGCAGTCGATGTCATCAACGACCTCCCACCGGAAACGGCATTGTTGAACGTCAACGTTCCAAATCTGGCGTATGACGATCTGAAGGGCTTCGCTGCCACCACGCTAAGCCGACGAAGTCCGTACACGATGGAGCGGGCCTACCTCCGCCAGAAGGCCGACGCCGTGTTCGGAGCAGACTTTGAACGCGGAGGGCGGTATGACAATTGCGAAGGAAGCGACGCTCACGCTGTTGAACAGGGGTTGGTTTCGATAACAAGGCTGTCGACGCTCCAAGCAATCGCACGGAAGTGAGCGCCAGCGTTTCGCCCCGACCGACCGCCTCGTCAACCGTCTAGGGCCGTGTGTCTTTCCCCCCATGCACGCTGGGTTCTTCGCACCATTGAGTCCTCACCAAGTCCAGTGAGTCGAGAAAGTCATCTTTCTCGGCTCCGATCTCTTCGTGAAACCCGAGCAAGGAACAAAGAACCGCCTCGTCGAGGTCTTTACGGGTGTTGTCACGCCATGCCTCGTTAGCCGGGAGAAGAAGTCGGTCACAAAAGTTATCGAAGATGTCTTTGGCTTGTTCGAATTGGTGGGCGCTGAGATCACCACAGTTGAGGGCCGGTAGTTTGGGCAACAGCGTGATCGAGATGTTCGCACGACCCTGTTGTTGACGAGTGGCGGTCCACCACCAGCCGATCAGCCCAAGGGTGGTGTTAGCCCACAAAGCAAGCGGTAATTCCCAGGAAGTATCTTTTGCAATCCAGGATGGCCACCCTCTACCGCCAAGGCAGCGGCTTTCGGTGATGCAAGCAGCCAGCGGTTGCGAATTCAACTGAAAATCTCGGTTGTAGTGAAGGCGGGTAGCGGTCCCCCAGATTCTGAGGGCGTGGTCGCGCATCCCGGTTCGTTCGCGACCGTGCTTGTCGGGGGATAGGATCATCCGCGATTCTCTTCCCGACCTAGTGTTGTGTGACCACAGAACCGGATACGCAGGATTTGAATCCGCTGCGGCGATGTCGTGAATCTCAAAGGGTGCCCGCTTCGATTTGGGATCTTTGTTGTTCGGATAGTGCCGTATGTCGAGATGGTAAGGGCCCTTGGTTCCGAGGTTGCCGAGGGGGGTGATGGGAACTGCGGCTGTCTGGACGCGGGGAAGGTTCAGTTGTCCGGCAGCGAGAGAGATTGCAGCAGAGGCAACATCGGCAGATCGGATTGCTGCGGCTCCCCCATGGTCGATGGTCGAGCAGATGGCTGTGGCGGTGTGGTAATCACCCAACGTGATCCGTTTGGTCGACATTGACACCGCCTCTTTTGATGCGCGTCTGATGGCCTGTGCCGTGACGACGGCGTCAACAATACCGTCGGGGCGTTTGGCGAGGCTCGTCCAAAAGACCGGTGGCGGTGGGGGCTTCGCTACTTCATCGGGTGGAGGAGTTTTGGTTGCGACTACAAGGATTTCGGCCATATGTGTGTCGGCAGAAAACGCGCGACCACTGCTGTCATGGGAAGCTATGGCGGCGATTGTGATGTCCGTGTAGTTGTCGTTCAAGAGAGTCCTCGCCAGCCTCCACCCATTTCCTGTCACGAACGTGGACGGCAAAACGAATCCAAGTACACCGCCAGGCCTTAGTTTTGCGTGGGCCAGGTCCAAGAAGTGTGACGCTAGTCCGGCGTTTCCATGCCCAGCCTTTTTTGATTTAGTGATCTGTTTCAGCCGGTCCGCCATTCTCCGCTGATCAGCGTCACTGTTGGACAACCCCGCGAACGACGGGACGGGTACTGAATCGACCCGGTCGCCTTCGTGGCCCGTTGAACGGGTGAACGGAGGGTTCATTATCACAAGGTCCAGGCTTCCGTCTGCGACGTTGAACACAGTCTCGCCTTCGACAACCGCCCCTTCGGTTCCCGCCAGCGTCTGGCCGTGACTCCCGAACATTGACCAAGTCCCGCCACCGTTGCTGTTCAGTTCCAACGAACCAAGTAGCACCTTGCGCTTCGGATCGCCCTTATCTCCATAAGGTACGAGATGTATGCCGCAGCCGCCGTAGATGACGTCGGGGTGTACCGATGAGAGCATGGTTGTGGTCAAGTGCGCGGCTGAAGGCATGACATCGCAACCGATCAGAACTTGTTCCATGAACGCTTTGTGTAATTCCTTGTCGTCCAAACCGGCCCGGCGGACCCGCGAGACAATTCGCCTATAAGCAGCCGACAACAAAGCCCCAGTCCCGCATGCAAGGTCAGCCACGCGCAGATTCTCGACGGTTTCTCTGTTGGACCAGTCAATTTCGAGGCGCGAAACGGCCAGCTCAGCCAATAGTGCCGACGACGATGGAAGAGTGTAGAAAGCAGCGAGAAACTTGCGGTCAGTGATTAGGGTTCCGAACATTTGGCCAGCGAGGTCTTGTACTGTGGCGAGACTTCCGGTTACGAGCGTCTGCGCTGCTTTGGCCAGTCTGTCCAGAATCATGGGAGCGGACTTGTCCGATAGGGGCAACAACACCTCTTTAGCTACGGAGAACACCGGCCAATAGTTGATCTTGAGGATTTCCTCCCAGCAGTCGAGAACGTTGGACTTGAGCAATCTTCTGTCTTTGCTTCTAGTTCGAATTTCGTCGATGGTTGGTGTACCAAATGTTCCCGACACGGTAATCTGAAACACGAACGCGTTGGCGATCACGGCAGCAGCCATGCGGCACGTCTGGATCCCATCTTCTTGATGAAGAGCCGCCGCGATCTTCTGTGTAGACGTTCGCTTCATCAGCGAGGCGGCGTCGTCGACGGCATTCGCAAGAATGTCGGCGGCTTTCGATACCGCTGAACTGGAAACGCCCATGGATTCTATGACGCCGGCGATTTCTGATACCGAGCCAGTGATCCATCCCGCGCTCGGCAACCTCGACTCAGGTTCGCATCCGGTGCCTGTCCAGATTGCCCATCTCAAATCGCTAGTGTTGCGAAGGTTCTTCTCGAGGGACTGAACCGGGAGCTCAGACAACGACTCCGGATAGACCACGCAGAGTGCTGTTTCGATTAGTCTGCCATCAATGTCAAGCGACTTGCCGATCCGTGATCTTGCTTTTTCCTCGACATCTCCAGGTCTGCCGATCTTGCACTCAATGATGACTGGAGCCGAGCCGACCGGGGCTATCACGATATCTGGTTGACTAGCCCTTTCGCCGCGAATCACTCGAGTCAGTTCAGCACCACCAGAGTGCGACTCCTGCCAACGGGGATGCATTGAACAGAGGATGTCGTGAAGTTTGGTGTTGAGATTCGGTTCAGTGTTCCGTTGGGCAGACACTCCAAAACTCCGTTTAGTGGATTGCACCGGTCGTTGAGGACACTATCGAAACGGTTCGGTCTAGGCGCGAACACTGTGGCGGCTGCGGGTCGATCCTCTCAGTGTTCTGGGAGTCAGTGTTCTGGGAGGTTCTATCGTGTTCGAACACTGCGGTAGTGGGTGATCAGCGCGTTGGTGGAGGGGTCGTGGTTGAGGACTGGGGGCTCGGGGGCGCTCAACTTGGGAGCAATCGCGGTAGCCAAGGACTTGCCCAGCTCGACACCCCATTGGTCGAACGAATTGATTCCCCAAACCACGCCCTGGGTCAGTGTCTGGTGTTCGTACAAGGCGATGAGTTGACCCAGAACCGACGGGGTCAAGCGCGGTGCCATGATCGTGGTGGATGGTCGGTTCCCTAAAAACGTGCGATGCGGTACCAAAGCGGAGTCGATCCCGCTCGCAGCGACTTCTTCGCTAGTCCTACCAAAGGCCAGGGCTTCGGCTTGAGCAAGACAGTTGGCTACAAGCAGCTCGTGATGACCAGAAAAACCGGCAGCGTCACGGTGATCCGGGTTGGCGAAGACGATGAAATCGCATGGCACGATCGTGGTGCCCTGATGAAGCAACTGATGAAACGAATGCTGCCCGTTGGTACCAGGCTCACCCCACAGAATCGGTCCGGTTTCGTAGCTGACGGTGTCACCGTCGAGCCGCACACATTTGCCGTTGCTTTCCATGTCGAGCTGTTGCAGATACGCAGTGAAGCGGCTCAAGGCTTGCGAATAGGGCAGCACGGCCCGGGTCGGTAGCCCACAAAACGTGCGGTACCAGACCGCCAAGAGTCCCGCCAGCGCGGGCACATTACGGTGCAACGGTTCAGTAAAGAAGTGTTGATCGACGGTGCGCATACCACTCAACATCTCTTCGAATTGCTCCGGCCCGATGGCTGCCATCAACGATAGACCGATGGCAGAATCCACCGAGTAGCGGCCCCCGACCCAATCCCACATTTCAAACATGTTCGCCGCGTCGATACCGAACTCAGTGACAGCATCTTGGTCAGCCGATACCGCCACAAAGTGTCGAGCGACGGCATCGTCACCCAGAGCATCGGTCAACCAGCGCCGCGCTGAGGCCGCATTAGCCAACGTCTCCGAGGTGGTGAACGTCTTGGAGGCAACAACAAACAAAGTCGTGGCGGGATCAAGATCCGACAGGGCACCCAGCAGATCGTGGCTGTCGACGTTGGAGACGAAGCGACAGCTCAGACGCTCATGTCGGTACGCGGCCAGTGCCTCATAAGCCATTGACGGTCCCAGATCCGACCCGCCGATCCCGATATTGACAACCGTGTCGATAGGTGCACCCGTGTGGCCGAGCCATTCACCATCACGCACCCGCCCACAAAAAGCGGCCATGCGCTCACGCAATTCATGAACCTGCGCGACGACGTCGGTTCGGCCTGTGGAGTTCTGATCGAGTTCGATCAGCGTGCCCTGCGGTGCCCGCAGAGCGGTGTGAAGCACCGCACGGTTCTCGGTGGTGTTGATGCGGTCCCCGCGCATCATTGCCTCCACCCGTTGAACCAGACCAGCCCGGTCCGCCAGAGCTACCAGCGCCTGGACTATCTCATCGGTGACTCGTTGCTTGGACATGTCAACCACAAGATCGCCAACCGTGAACGTCAAGCGCTCAGCCCGATCGGTGTCGTCGGCGAACAAGCGGCGAAGATCAAGATGGTCGAAGGATTCGGCCAATGCCGACACCGTGCCCCATTCGCTAGTGGTTGCGATATCCACCGATCTCCCTCGCGTAGTTCTACTGCTCAGATTGTCGCGGGGATCGCCCCTGCGTCGCTGACAATTGCGCAGATTGTCGGCCTCTCAACCGGCGGCGACCTCGTCGTGGGCGGCGGCGACTGCGGCGCGAGCCTCGTCAAGCTGGGTACTGACCTCGGCCACTGATACCCCGAGAGCCAGATTGCTCACACCCGCCTCCTCGTTGAGGTGGACGAACTCCTCAAGCACTTCAAGTTCGTGCGCGGCCGTTTCGTCGTCAAGATCACCGTGAGCTACCCGCTCGTAGTAAACAACCGCTGCTAGCTCCTCGACTGTCAATGATTCGGTGAAATTGCCCATTGCGGCACCGAAACTGCCGACTGTGCGGGGGCTGTCGTTCCCGATGCGGGCTGGATCGCCGTATTGGGGACCCTCGGTGATCTCGGTTTGATCCGAACCGTTGGCGACCCAGGCGATATGGCCGGCCAGACCGTCGTAGCCGGCCGCATCGCTGGGGAACGTAAGCAGTGCTTCACCGCCGTTGAGTTGGCGACCGGTGCCACCCGAGCCCGTACCACCGTGGCAGGATGCGCAAACTTCGGCATAGACCTCGCCACCCTCAAACAGCAAGCCTTCAGGGTCAGCGGGCGGGCGCTCCAGGTAACCGACGTAATAGATCGCCCAGATGGGCAAGAAAAGCAAGACAGGCATGACCCAATAGGGGATTGTCTTGCGCTGTAGTGCTGCGGTCACGTAGGGGGGGACCGGTGCCTCAACTTTGACCACTGGCTCTGCTGGAACCGCGGCGGGTGCGGTTGGCGGCGCAGGCACGGCGGGAGAAGCAGCCGCGGCAGCGCCGGCAGGTGCCGCTTGCGCGTCACCGTCGGCAGCGTCGGGTTCACCGCTGAGGCGAGAGCGTGCCTCAGCGGACCTCTGTAGAAGGTGATCGGGTACTTCGACCAACGTCGTCTCCGGTGCGGGGTCAGAACTAAGCAGAGTTTGCTGCGTGGCGCGACAAACTCTAGGGGAACTTCGGGGAAGGATAGAGCGATTGCTCCCAGATTCGACAAACCCGAGCGGATTCTGGAAGAACCGTGCGCCCAACTGAGCGGTTTCGTTGCTCGGGACTACACTTGTGCGAGGATTCACGAAGTACTTAGATCTAAGACTCCAACGGAGCCGAACATGGTTGCCCTCACCCTGTCTGTCATCGTTACTCTCGCTGGCACCGCTGGAATCCTCGCGTACGCCAAGCGGCGCCCTCCAGACGCTCCCCACACTTGGGGCGAAGCGATGTTCGGCGCCATGTTTGTGTTCTTCTTGCTGTTCATGGCGTATGGGGTTGTGCCCCATCAATGGCTCGCCTGGGCAGAGAACGAACTGGCCTGGCGCAGCGACAAACTCTTCATCGGCTGTGGCGGCTTCCTCAAGCCCCAACCCGCGGGCGGCTGGAACCCGTTGACGATCAACTACCTGCACATCGAACACCTCATCGCGGTGTTGATCTACGGCATCGTTCTAGGTGGCAACATCTGGCTCTGGAAGGTCTGGCAGGAGCGAGGCAAGAAGTCCGCCGAGACCGCCCCGGCCCGTTCGGCTTTCGGCCGTCCGCTCGTAAGGGAGGGTTCGTCGCTATGACCACAACCGACGCCAACCCGCCAATGCCCGAGTTCCGCGACGACTACGTACTGCAAGAGGTTGACGCTGCCTGGCTCAGCGCAGCCGTCAAGCCCAAGCAGTTCATCCACATTGATCAGTCCGAGTGCATTATGTGCGAAGGCTGTGTCGATATCTGCCCATGGAAATGCATCCACATGGTGCGTCCCGATGCCATCGACGAAGCGATAGGCACCGAGCAGCCCGGGATTGACCCGAGCGATCATGTGATCTTCACTATCGACGACGACGTCTGCACGCGCTGCGCGCTTTGTGTTGATCGTTGTCCTACTGGTGTCATCATCATGGGCAAAATCAGCGATCCTTCGGTAGAAGGTGATGCCCACCAGCGAACCAATACCCACGGCTACGGATACGGAATGCGCCTCGGCTAGAACCGGGCAACGCAGGAGAGATTGAACACATGGCAATCGACACCGATGACGGCATCAAGCCGCCGCTCAAACAGCGGTTGTCCGACCAGATGTCGAACCTGGGAAAAGACATCCAAGGCAGCCAAGCTTGGAGTTCGATTTTTAGGCCCGGATCAATATTTAGGAAGGGCTACACGGACAATCCACGTAACCGCAGCTATGTGATTATGAACAGCGTGTTGTATCACCTCCACCCGGTGAAGGTGAAACGGCATGCTGTGAAGGTTTCCTACACCCTCTGCCTCGGTGGGCTCACCTTCTTCCTGTTTATTCTGCTGACGGTCACCGGCATCTTCTTGATGTTCTTCTATCGCCCGACGGCTGCTGCTGCCTGGGACGACATTTACACGCTGCAAACCTCGGTCACCTTCGGGCTGCTAGTTCGAAACATGCACCGATGGACGGCGCACCTCATGGTGCTGACAGTGTTCCTGCATATGGCGCGGGTCTTCTATCACGGGGCTTACAAACCCCCCCGCGAGTTCAACTGGGTTATAGGCGTGATTCTGCTCACCCTCACGCTGCTGCTGTCGTTTACCGGCTATTTGCTGCCCTGGGATCAGTTGGCCCTGTGGGCTGTGACGGTGGGTACCAACATGATGGGGTACACGCCTGTATTCGGTGATCAAATCCGTTTCGTGTTACTGGGAGGGTTTGAGATTGGAACGGACACGTTGTTGCGATGGTATGTGCTCCATGTCCTTATGCTTCCGTTTGTGGCCGTCATCTTCATGGCGATCCACTTTTGGCGGGTACGTAAGGACGGCGGCATCTCGGGTCCGCTGTAGGTCGTGAGGAGATCAGGAAATGGTTGAAGTTCCCGAACACCTTCGTAAGAGAGCAGAAGAAGCGCGAGCCAAAGCGGCTGCCAAAGCAGCAGCAGCCGCGGGCGAGACCCCAGCCACTAACGAGCCCGCCATGACAGAGGAACAGAAAGAAGCAGCGTCGAAGATTCCGGCGCATCTGCTTGAGCGTTCCAGAGCAGCCAAAGCGGCAGCCGGCGGGGCAGCTAGCGACCCTTCATCGGTAGCACCGGCCGCCCCTGCAGCACCCGCTGCCGCAGCCGAGGCGCCAGTGGCGACCGGCCCGGGTGGACACACTCAGCGTCTGCTCACGGTGGTCAAGTCCGGTTCCATCCAAGACGTCAAGTCTGTGCCGCAAGACAAGGTGCATGTCTGGCCGCATCTGCTGGTCGTCGAATTCGCGGCAGCACTGTTCATCACCGCCTTCTCCACCATCTTCTCGATATTCGTTAACGCTCCCCTTCTGGAACTGGCCAACTTCAACGAGACACCCAACCCGTCGAAGGCTCCCTGGTACTTCTTGGGCCTGCAGGAACTCCTCACCATGTTCCACCCGATGGTTGCCGGTGTGACAATTCCCGGTATCGGAATCTTTCTGCTCATTCTTGCCCCGTACATCGACAAGAATCCGTCCCACAAACCCGAGGATCGCAAATTCGCCATCTCGCTGATGACCATTCACCTCATGTTCTGGGCGGTGTTGGTAATGATCGGCTCGTTCTTCCGCGGACCCGGATTCAACTTCGTCTTCCCTTGGGAAGCCGGCCTCTTCTTTGAACTGTGATCGAGAACTGTGATCGAACTCTTATGACCCACCACTCAAACGCCTCAACCGTCGAACAATCCCAAAAGAGCACACCATGACGATCACGATCGCCATCATTGTCCTGGGTGCCCTAGTCGTGCTTTCGACCTTCGCTGCTATGCGAGGCCGACAAAACGCTGACGCTGTTGGCATGTTGTCACGCGAGACCCGCAAACGCGACGCCACAAGTGACTCGCTCGAACCCGCTAAAGAGCTCACAGGACGCGAGGTTGAGAAAGCTGTGGTCGCTCAACGGAAAGCGGCGAGCAAAGAACTCGTGCTAGCAAGCCGCGTCCCCCCTCCACTACCGTACGTGCCACCAGACCCCGAGACCCTCGGAGTCACCCGGCGTCAGTTCTTCAACCGTTCAATCGTGCTGATGTTCAGCCTTGGTTTGTCGGGCTTCGGGGTTGCCTGCATCGCCTTCCTGTGGCCGCAGATCAGCGGTGGATTCGGGTCGACCATCAAGGTGGGACTCGTTTCGGATATTCTCGCGGAGATCCGTAACAACAACGGATTCCTGTACCGGGCTGATGGCCGCATGTGGATCACCGAATATCCCAGTGGCGCCGTCGAGAAAGCTCGTGCCGTCTACTCCGGTCCAGAACTCGCCGGTATGGAATCCGGTGCCACTCTCGGCCTCGACGGAGGGGTTTTGGCGCTTTACCAGAAGTGCCCGCATCTTGGTTGTCGAGTGCCGAACTGTGACACATCACAATGGTTTGAGTGCCCCTGCCACGGTTCTCAGTACAACCAGGTGGGGGAGAAACGCGGCGGTCCTGCGCCGCGGGGTATGGACCGTTTCGCCATGTCGATTGGTATCGACGGCTCACTCACCGTAGACACCGGCACAATCATCCAAGGCCCCGCCATCGGGACCAACACCACCGGGCAGGAAGCCGAAGGGCCCAACTGCCTCGGACAAGCCAGCCACTAGTAACCTCTCTCCGTTCTCATGCTGCTCGCCGCTTCTACCCCGCGAACAATCGGATTCGTCATTTTGGCGATCGTCTTTGTTGGTGGACTCGTATATCTCTTCTTCAACATTCGAGCTGCCAAAGGTGAGGTGGGCTCTGAGGTCGAACTTGCCGCTAACCGCCGCGATGATGTCCGCGACGAAGACCTTGAAGGCAAACGCCTGGATTTTGCCTTGGGCGCCAACTTGGTGATGCTCACGATTATTGGTGTTTCGTTGCCGCTCTATTGGCTCGGCGAACCAGGCCGTCAGGAGGGACGAGACGTAGACACCGCCCGTATTTTTACCAACCGCGGTGAAGAGATCTACCTGGAAGGCGCCGAGTGCGTAACCTGCCACGGAGCTGACGGAACCGGTGGGTCAACCAGCGTCGCGCTGACCTCAGAATCCGGGGAGTTCATCGCCCAGGTGAGCTGGAAAGCCCCCGCTCTCAACACGGTTCTCTCCCGCTTCTCCGAAGACGAGATCCTGCACACGCTCAACTATGGCCGCAATGGGGTGATGCCTGCGTGGGGTGCCGCTGGCGGCGGCCCGCTTACCGACCAGCAACTCGAAGAAATCATCTTCTACCTGCGGAGCATCCAGATCAGCGGGGATCGTATCGTCGATCAGGTTGAAGCGGGGGTATTGCAAGCCGTGCGTGCACACCTCTCGGCTTCAGGTGACGAGGTAACCGACGAGTACGCCAGGCAATGGATTTCCGACGCACGAGCTGTTGCAGAGGCCGCTCAACAACTGGCAATCGCGCAAGACGATTCGCTGGCGCTCGACCAGAACTCTGAGGACCTGAGGTGGGCGGCACTTGACATTCTGGTGAGCGGCGAGGGACTCAACCCTGCGGCCTGGGAGCAATACAAGACCTACGGGCAGTTGCTGTTTGCCAACCCTGGAACAGTCGGATCCTATAGTTGCACTCGCTGCCATACCTACGGGTTCAGCTTCGGCGCGGATGAGGAAATGACCTTGCGTGTCAACGGGCGAGACACACCGATTGAAGGCTTCGAAGACGGGCTCAACCAGGCCGGAGGGTTTTTTGGACCCAACTTGCAAGGCGGCGCGACCCTGGCTGAATTCGAGTCACCAAGGGGTCACGCTGAGTTCGTCGGACAAGGCCAGACAATTGGCTCCACATATGGGCGAGGCGGATCGGGCGGTAATGGGCAGATGCCGGGCTTCGGACCCCGAGTCGAGACCGACACGGTTGGACCCGGCATCCCCAACGATCTCGAAACCCCATACCCGGCTCTACTCACATCGGATCAAATCGATGCCATCGTCGCCTACGAGAGGAACCTCTGATGGAGGCGATCGAACTTATTGCAGGTCTCGCTTGGGACCCGGAGATCCGGGGCTTTTTTGCGGTTCTCACGGGTGTCGTGGTGCTCATGGGTTCGGTTTGGCTGTTGCTCGCCACCAATTCCGGCACCCGGCTGGGCACGCTGATCGCGCTCGCCGGATTCTTCGCATGGATGACGATCATGGCTGCGATTTGGTGGGTCTACGGGATCGGCTATCGAGGGGATGCGCCGAGGTGGGAACCGGTGGAGATCGTTGAGGGATTAGACAGCGAGGGCCATTTAACGTTCGCCGCGCTCGACGAAGCCGAAGAACTTCGCTCCGAAGACCTGCCAACAGCTCACGAGCTGGTAGTGGACGCGTATGCGGGGCTTAGCAGCGTCTCAGACCCCGAACTGCGAACCGAGATCGAAGTAGCAAACAAAGAGTTCGGGGTGGTCACCGTCGCTGATCTGACCGCAGATCAGACCGAGGGCCTAACCGATCAAGAAATCGCGGCCCTAGCAGACGAGGAATATGCCAAGAACCAGCCCACCACACTCAGCGAGTTGGCGGCTGTAGCCCCGAGTTTGATCAACCAGGACGACGCGGCGCTTGGCGGTTGGACGTTGTTGTCGACAGCTCAAGCAGGCGAAGCCCAGGCGTCGGCAATCGCCATTCTGCTTGCAAGCGGCGATTTCTCGTTCAGCACCCAGAACGAGTTCAAGCTCCTTGGTGCCTACAGCATCGGCGGGAAGCGCGGCCTTCCGTCAGACCCGAGTCGTTGGGACCGGATCGAAACTCAGATTCGCACGGCGCTGGCGCTAAAACATCCGACCCGATACGGCATCGTGCAGTTGCAGGCAGTCTTGCCGGAGTCAATCGACAACCTTCCCGGTCAGGCCTCGAAACGTCCGATCGCCGATCCCGATGAACCAGTCGTCTCGGTGGTGATGATCCGCAACCTTGGCAACCTTCGGCTCGTGCCAGGGTTGGTAGCGCTCGGTTCGCTGCTTATCTTCCTGGCTTTGTGCTACATGCTCCACGAACGTGACAAAGTAGTGATGGCCCGCGTAGCCGAGTTCAACAAAGGGGCGGGATAGCACATGATCGGTCAGTACCTCCCACTGTTTGCGCTCTTCGTGCTGGCCGCCCTGTTCGCCGCTGGAAGTTTCGTCGCATCGGGACTGCTAGCGCCCCGAAACCCGACCGGACCGAAGCGAGCACCCTACGAATGCGGCATCATCCCCACTCGGGAGACACCAGAACGCTTCCCTGTCCGTTTCTTTTTGGTGGCGATGATCTTCGTTGTGTTCGACATTGAGATCGTCTTCTTCTATCCGTGGGCGATAGCGCAGGGCGGACTCGGCCTGTTTGGGCTGGTCCTGATCATGATCTTTTCGTTCGCAGTATTTGAATCGTTCGTATATCTGATCGGCAATGGAGCGCTTGAGTGGGGTCCGCTCAAACAAGTGGCCGGTCCAGCAGGAGCGATCTCAGCCGAACGCACCATCACCTCAACTGTTCGCCGGGTAGGACTCGAAGATCGAGGCCCGGCTATTGTGCACGAGTCCCCCGTCGCCACAGAAGACTCCGAGGACGGCGCAGGAGAGGCGGCCTGATGCGTATCCCCGGTATCGGCAAAGCCGGTGAGATAGCCGACAATGGTCTCGCCGGCCTTGAACACAATTTCATTACCAGCAACATCGAATCGCTGGTCAACTGGGCTCGAATGCGCAGTTGCTGGCCTGCCACGTTCGGGCTGGCGTGCTGCGCTTTTGAAATGATGGCCGCGGGGGCAGCCCATTACGACCTGGGGCGCTATGGCATGGAGCTCTTCCGGGCTTCGCCCCGTCAGGCTGACCTGATGATCGTTGCTGGCCGCGTGTCTCAGAAGATGGCACCGGTGTTGCGGCAGGTGTACGACCAGATGATGGAACCCAAGTGGGTTATTTCGATGGGAGTGTGTGCTTCCAGCGGGGGCATGTTCAACAACTACGCCATCGTGCAGGGCATTGATCAGGTTGTGCCGGTGGATGTTTACGCCCCTGGCTGCCCGCCAGGACCTGAGACTCTCATGCATGCGATCTTGACGCTCCACGACAAGATCAATACCGACGAACTGTTGAAGCGTCGGGAGACCTCTGGTACCGGCGAAACGGCAACTGGGGCGGGGATCATGGTCCAGCAGCGCGATGGACAAACCGCCGGTCTCACTATCCGGAGCTGATCATGCCGGAACTTCTTGAGAGCGTGCGCTACGGGGTAATGGCATCGGAAATATCTTCTCAGATGGTGCTGTTTGTGACCGTCGACGAATACCTAGGAGCAGCGACGGCCGCCCTAGAAGACGGCTTTGACCAGCTCGTTGACCTGACTGCTGTCGACTATCTCAGCTACCCGGGGGCGCGGCCTCGGCCCGCAGATGTGATCTGCGAACGTTTCGAAGTTGTGGTGCAACTGATCAATTTCACTTCCCGAGAACGGCTGGGATTGCGAGTGCAAGTACCGGCCGATGAGCCGATCGCGCCATCGCTGTTTGACCTGTGGCCGGGTTGCGAAAACCTCGAACGTGAAGTATTTGACATGTTCGGCATTGAGTTTTCCGATCATCCCGACATGAGCCGAATCCTGATGCCCGAAGACTGGATTGGCCATCCTCTTCGCAAGGACTTCGCGGTCGGCGACGTGCCCGTTCAATTCTCTGAAGCGAGTGCTCCACGGTGACCGCCGAACGGGTGATGCGACGCGGCGATGACTCCGCGGTGCTTCGGCTCTCCGAAGCCGAAGCTGCGCGTATCGGTGACGACCCGGCCGATCCCGACGACGACGAACGGGTCATGCTCAACATGGGCCCCTCGCATCCGTCGACCCATGGCGTGTTGCGTCTGATGTTGGAGATGGAAGGCGAAACCGTACTGCGGTCCAAACCCGTAATCGGCTATCTCCATACAGGCATGGAAAAGCAAGGCGAGAATCTCACCTATCTCCAGGGTTGCACCAACGTCACCCGCATGGATTACGCGTCGCCGCTTTTTTCGGAGCTGGCGTTCTCGCTCACCACCGAAAAACTTCTCGGTATCGAAGTCCCCGAACGCGCGACCTGGATACGAATGTTGATGTGCGAACTCAATCGCGTATCGTCGCACCTGCTGTTTCTTGCGACCAACGGCATCGACCTCGGCGCGGTGTCGATGATGATCTACGGCTGGCGCGAACGCGAAGAAGTGTTGCGGTTCTTTGAGAAGGTCACCGGGTTGCGCATGAACCACAACTACATCCGCCCTGGCGGTGTGGCTGCGGATCTCCACGACGGGTGGCGAGACGACCTACGCGAGCTGCTTGAACTCATAGATCCGAGGCTCGACGAATACGACGTGTTGATGACAGGTCAGCCGATCTGGCGTGAACGCCTGCAGGGCGTAGGGGCAATCAACGCGGATGAGGCGCTGGCGTTGTCAGCCACAGGGCCGTTGCTGCGTTCCACCGGTTACGCCTGGGATCTACGCCGTGACGAGCCCTACCTCGCTTACGACGAGGTCGAATTCGATGTCATCGTCGGCACTTATGGGGATTGCTACGACCGTTTCGCAATCCGCCTCAACGAAATCCGCGAATCAATGAAGATCGTGGAGCAGATCATCGAGAAGATGCCCGGCGGTGATTACCGCCTGCAAGACAAGAAGGTCACGCCACCACCGCGTATTCGCATCGACGAGTCAATGGAAGCGTTGATCCATCACTTCAAGATCTTCACTGAGGGATTCAAGGTGCCCAAAGGTGAGGCTTACACGGCGGTGGAATCGCCTCGTGGTGAGCTCGGCGTCTACGTCGTCAGCGACGGCACCGCCACGCCGTACCGGATGCGGGTACGCCCGCCGAGCTTCATCAACCTTCAAACGCTGCCACACCTCATGCGTGGTGGCCTGATCGCAGACGGGGTCGCCGTAATCTCCAGCGTTGACCCGATCATGGGGGAGGTCGACCGATGAGCTTTTTCACATCTGCCAACCTCGAAACCGCCCGCGAGATCGTTTCTCGCTACCCGATGCCGCGCTCGGCGCTCATTCCGCTGCTACATCTAGCTCAAGAACAACACGGTTGGGTCACAGGCGATGCCATGCGCCAGCTAGCTGAGATCTGCGGCGTGACCCCGGCCGAAGTCAAGGGCACGGGCAGCTTCTATGAGATGTTCAAGTTCCAGCCCGTCGGCAACTACCTGATCAACGTCTGCACCAACATTTCCTGCATGCTGTTGGGAGGTGAGGAACTGCTCGATCACGCCCAGCAACGACTCGGCGTGAAGACCGGGGGAACCACCGCAGACGGCATGTTCACCCTCGAAGACGTGGAGTGCATCGCGGCTTGTACCGAAGCGCCGTGCCTGCAAGTCAACTACCGCTACCGACTGCGAGTCAGCAACGACGACTTCGACGAGATGATCGACAGCATCCGCGCGGGCCGCACCGATGACTTACCGCAGCACGGAACCCTCGCCCGTGTACGCCAGCACATCCCCCTGGACAGGCTTGCGGGGATTGTGCCCCCCGACGACGCCCGCGAGGCACCTGTGTGGCTGAACCGCAACCGCGCCGCCGAAGATTCGGTGGTGAGCTGATGGCAACCAACGGCTATGTCGCACACGCACCGGGCTATGTCGACAACGACGGCCCCAAAATCGTCAGCGAACGGTTTGGATACCCCGACTCGTTCACCCTGGCCCGTTTTGAGTCCACCGGAGGCTACGACGGCTTGCGTGCCGCGCTCGCCAAGCGACCTGCCGACGTGCACGACGAGGTGCGCAGCGCCACCGTGCTGGGACGCGGCGGCGCGGGATTCCCGGCAGGCGTCAAATGGGGATTCCTACCGCCCGGCAAGTTCCCCTATTACCTGGTCGTCAACGGTGACGAAAGCGAGCCCGGCACATACAAAGATCGCCTGCTCATGGAACGCGATCCGCATCAGCTCATCGAGGGTTGTCTGATCACCTGCTATGCGCTCGGCCTTACCCAATGCTTCCTCTACGTACGCGGCGAGATGGCGCTTGCCCAGGAACGGATCGCAGCGGCACTCAACGAGGCCTATGACGCCGGATACGTTGGCCGCAACATTCTGGACACCGATTTCTCCGTGGATATCGTGCTCACCTGGGGTGCAGGTGCCTACATCGTCGGCGAAGAAACAGCGCTAATCGAAAGTCTCGAAGGCAACCGGGGTATGCCCCGCCTCAAGCCCCCCTACTTCCCGGCCGCGATCGGGCTTTACGGTCAGCCCACCATCGTCAACAATGTCGAAACGCTCGCCAACCTGGGTTGGTTGATGGTCAACGGTGCTGAGCAATACAAGAGCTATGGCTCTCAGGCATCGCCAGGAACACGACTTTTTGCAGTCTCAGGCCATGTGCGCAGACCGGGCGTGTACGAAGTCGAGCACGGTGTAACCACCTTCCGTGAGTTGATCTACGGAGACAACTTCTGTCAGGGAATCCGTGAAGGCCATGAACTGAAGATGTTCATCCCCGGGGGTGGCTCAGCGCCCTGGTTCTTCGCAGAACACTTGGATCTCCCCTTGGAAGCTGGGCCCGTCGGCGCTGCTGGTTCGATGCTCGGATCTGGTGCCATTGTGGTAATGGATGACACCACCGATGCTGTCAAAGCCACGCTGCGAGTCGTCAAGTTCTTCGCTCGCGAGTCGTGCGGCAAATGCACGCCTTGTCGCGAGGGCACCACCTGGGAAGAACGGATACTGCAGCGGATCCTCGACGGCGAGGGCCGGCACAGCGACATCGACATGCTGCTCGATATCGCCGACAACATCAGCCCCGGCCCCTACCCGGTTGCAGCCCATCCAGACGAGGGCCTCGAGGCGGTGCCCTTCCCGCCGAAACAAACGACGATCTGCCCGCTTGGCCCGTCGTCGGTAGCGCCGATCGTCTCCACGATTCGCCGCTTCCGCCATGAATACGAGGCCAAGATCACCAAACGTGACTCGATTCCAGTACGTGCCGAGGTGTTCCAGTGACTGATACTCAGCCCACGGACACAGCAGGTGACGTGTCGACGGTCAGTGTCATCGTCAACGGCCAAGAAATCCAGGCTCGCCCCGATGAATTGCTTATTGACGCTTGTGAGCGCAACGGCACCTACATTCCCCGGTTCTGCCATCACCCCCGAATGAACCCGGTGGGGATGTGCCGGATGTGTCTAGTAGAGGTCGATACAGGGCGAGGATCCAGCTTGCAACCAAGCTGCATGGTTCCCGTAAGCGACAACATGAAGGTCGAGACAGAGACTGAGGTCACCAAAAAGGCACAGGACGGGGTGCTTGAGTTCCTGCTGATCAACCATCCCCTCGACTGCCCGGTCTGCGACAAGGGCGGCGAATGCCCGTTGCAAGACCAGACCATGGCCTATGGACCAGGCGAGTCCCGTTTCATCGAAGAGAAGCGGCACTTCGAAAAGCCGATACCGATCAGCGACACTGTGTACCTGGACCGCGAGCGTTGCATTCTCTGCGACTGCTGCACCCGCTTCGCGGATGAAGTCGCAGGCGACGCGTTGATCTACTTCATGGATCGGGGTTCCAACACGCAGGTCAATACCTTCCCAGACGAGCCGTTCGCCTCCTACTTTTCGGGCAATACGGTGCAGATTTGTCCGGTAGGAGCGCTCACTGCCAAGCCCTATCGGTTCAAAGCACGCCCCTGGGACCTCGAAGAAACGATTTCAACTGCTTGGACCGATTCAGTCGGTTCTCGCATTACCGTGCAGTCTTCGCGCAATCAGGTGTTGAGAGTCCTTGGTGTTGACGCCGATCCGGTCAACTGGGGTTGGCTCTCAGATAAGGAACGATTCGCTTTCGAGGCGCTCAATAGCGACAGTCGGCTGGTCGCTCCGATGGTGCGCAGTAACGGTCAACTCGAAACAGTTGGCTGGGGCGTGGCGTTTGAACGGGTAGTCGCTGCGCTTGACGGTGTCGATCCCAACCGAGTAGCGGTGATCGGTGGTGCTCGCCTCAACAATGAAGCTCAGTACGCCTGGGCGAAGTTGGCCAAGGGCGTCATCGGCACCGATCATGTCGACGCTCAACTTGGCGACGGTCTACCCGCCGAAGTTGTGCTCGGCCTACCCCGGGCCACCATCGACGACGCCTGTCGTAGCGGTGGAACCATCATCTTGTGTGGCCCAGACCCCAAAGAAGATCTCGGAGCGCTGTATCTGCGTTTGCGTCATGCCGTGGTCCAAGACGGGGCGACCCTTATTGAGCTCACCCCGCAGCGCACCGGTCTCAGCAACATTGCAGCGCACTCTTTGCGCCCCCGACCAGGCGAGGTGGGAGATCTAGCCGCCGCCCTAGTCGCCGCCGCAACCAACCCCGAACCCACTGACGGCTACGCCCAACAAGACGCCGGTTCCAGCCTGGAGGGCTCCGGCTACGCCCGGCAAAAGCACAGCATCCTGGCGGCTGCGCGAGATATCTCGGGGCCGGTGACAGTGGTGCTTGGTCGTGCCTCGCTCAGTGAGTCTGCCGATGCCACGGTCGACGCGGCCGTCGCCTTATCGGCACTTCCCGAAGTCTCGTTCCTGTCTGCACTACGGCGGGGCAACATTCACGGTGCGCTCGACGCCGGACTCGCACCGGGCCTGCTTCCCGGCCGCACCACCTTGGAACTTGGCGCACACCGCTTTGTTGACGCATGGCCAGGTGTTCCCGCAGACGTTGGTCACGACACCGCAGGAACCTTGCGAGCGGCTGGAGCAGGTGAAATCGACACGTTGATCTTGCTTGGGGCTGACCCGTTGAACGACTTCCCAGACGCTGAACTGGCTCGTGCAGGGATGGCTGGTGCAGGCACTGTGATAGCAGTCGACCTGTTGCCCAACGACACGATCACAGCCGTTGCGGACGTGATCTTGGCTGCCGCCGGACCCACAGAATCATCTGGCACTTTCACCAATCTCGAAGGCCGGGTCAGTGTCTGCGGGCAAATCGTCACAGCCGCAGGCATTTCACGGCCCGACTGGATGATCGCAGCCGAGATAGCAGCCCGGCTAGGTGCCGATCTCGGTGTTGATTCACCCGCCGCAATTCGAGCCGAACTTGCCTCGGTCTCTGAAATCCACGCACCGCTTACCGAAGCAGCCCTTGAGGACTCTCCAGTAGATGGCGTACTACTGAACGGCAACGGCGATATCGCGCCGCCGGGTCCGTCCGGAGCGACCAGTCCGGTGAATGATCGTTATTCGTTGCGCCTGTTGACCACCCGACGGATGTACGACGACGGCACAGCGCTTCGCCACAGCCCCGCAAGCAGCGGGCATGCAGCGCCACTCCAATTGCGACTGAATCCGGTTGACTTCGACAAGATCGGGGTTCAAACAGACACCGTGGTGCGGGTCGAATCAGCGCGGGGCCATCTCGACATGCCTGTGCAGGTTGATGCCGGTGTGCCTGTGGGTTCGGCGGCCGTGTCGTGGCGGACTTCCGGCTCAGACTGCAGGCCGCTCATCGACGCTGCTGCGATGGTCACTGATGTGAGAGTGGAGCGGCTGTGATTATCGCTGCCGATCCTCTCTTCAGCGATCCGTTCGGCTGGTCCGAAGTCGGCGTTGTGCTGCTCAAAGTGGTCGTGGCCTTCGTTTTCTTGCTGGTTGCGGTGATGTTCAATATCTGGTTCCTGCGCAAAGTCATCTCCGACATGCAGAACCGGATCGGTCCCAACTTGGCTGGACCGTGGGGCATCTTGGTGACCTTGGCCGACGGCATAAAGCTGTTCTTCAAAGAAGATCTCATCCCCGAGAAATCCCACCGGTTCGTCTTCAAGATGGCCCCGTATCTGTCGCTCATCCCGGCTTTCTTGGTGTTCGCGATCGTGCCGATCGGGGGAGACTTCAACCGCACAGACGGTTCCGACGGCGTGATCTCGATTTTCGGGCACGAGACTCTGCTGCAAGTAGCTGACCCGCCTGTTGGCATTCTTTTCTTCTTGGCAATGTCGTCGCTCGCTGTCTACGGGGTGATGCTCGCAGGCTGGGGTTCAGGTTCGAAGTACCCGTTGTTGGGTTCAGTACGAGCTTCGGCTCAGATGGTCAGCTACGAAGCCGCCCTGGGCCTGTCGATAGCCTCGGTCGTGCTAGTCAGTGGCACGCTGTCGATGCATGAAATGGTGTTAGTGCAAGCCGGTCAAGGCTTCAACGGCTTGCTGCCCAACTGGAACATCATCGTCACCGGTTTCATCCCTTTCTTTGTTTTCTTGGTCGCGGGGACCGCAGAACTCAACCATCCACCTTTTGATCTGGTCGAAGCCGAACAAGAACTCGTCGGCGGCTTTCATACCGAGTACTCGTCGATCCGCTTTGCATTGTTCTACCTGGCGGAATTCATGAATCAGATAACTATGGGTGCGATTATCGTCACGCTCTTCTTGGGGGGACCCGCTGGTCCGGCACTGTTCGTGCCGAAGGGTTGGTGGATTGGCATTTTCTGGTTCTTCTTCAAATTGATGCTCTTCTTGTTCGGGTTCGTGTGGGTGCGCGCCACACTGCCTCGGCTCCGCTACGACCAACTCATGGACCTCGGCTGGAAGTTGCTGATTCCCTTGTCGCTTGCGTGGTTCTTGGTTCTGGCAGGCATCCAGACAGGTCGTGACCGCGACTGGAGCAGCATCGAAGTAGGCGCCTTTGCGCTGGGTTTCGGGGTTGTTTGCATGCTGTGTGGGTCGTTGCTGATGATGGCGTTGCGCTCCGCACGCAGGCAGCGCCTCGCTGATCTTGAAGAAGAACAAGCGATAGGGGGGTACCGTGGCTGAACTGACTGACTACATAAAAGGCTTCGCCGTCACCTTCAAGAAACTCTTCGAGGATCGGGTCACCGGGGACTATCGAGGTGGGATGGCCAAACCCGGCCAACCTGACGAAAAGCGTCCCAAAGTTGAACGCCTACACGGACGACATGTCCTCAATCGTTACGAAGACGGTATGGAGAAGTGCATCGGTTGTGAACTGTGCGCGGCTGTGTGCCCAGCCAAATGCATCCATGTGCGAGGCGCCGACAATGACCCCGACAATCCGACTTCACCCGGTGAGCGTTTTGGTTATGTCTACGAAATCAATTATCTGCGGTGCATCCATTGTGACCTGTGTGTGGAGGCGTGCCCCACACAGGCCATCACCGAAACGAAACTGTTCGAGTTTTCCTTCACGAATCGCAACGACGCAATCTATACCCGCGACGAACTGCTAGTCGGCGACGACGGCAAGCCCCAACAGCTTCCGTGGGAAGATTGGCGTGAGGGCGAGGACGAAATGACTTCTGGCTGGATGCGAGCCACATCGCCGTCAGGAGATCATCGCTACGAAGGTGTCGTGCAATGGACCGGAGAACTCGGCTACGGCGTGCGAGCACCCGAACTCGGCCAGTCTGCTGACGGCGTTGCCAACGCTGCTGACTCAGGTGTTGACGCTGCTGACACAGGTGCCGATGCTGACTCAGGAACCGCGGGCGGAGGTGACGCGTGAGCGAGGTGATTGTCTTTGTTGTTGCCGCGATCATTGTCTTGAGCGGCGCTATCGGCGTGGTCGCATCGCGCAACCCAGTACATTCCGCCCTCTTTCTGATCCAGACGCTGTTCGGGGTCGCAGTGCTATTTGTGCTGCAAGAAGCCCATTTCTTAGCGGCCGTGCAGATCGTGGTCTACGCCGGTGCCATAGTCATCCTCTTCCTTTTCGTCATCATGTTGCTAGGTGTGGACACGGCCGACGATTGGTCGGTTGAACCGATCGCAGGGCAACGCCCGCTAACGGTGATAGTCGGGGCGACGCTCCTCGGTTTCGGTTTGGTTCTGGTGATGGTTGCATCCGATGCACTGACCGGCGAGATCCGTGGTGGTGGTGAACGTGCGCTTGACAACGGGTTCACCGATATTGAACGCATCGGGCGGGTCTTGTTCTCAGATTACGCGTTGTCGTTTGAGATAACCGCCGCCCTGTTGACGGTCGCGGTGATCGGTGCCGTGGTGTTGACCCGCAAGCAGCTTCGCCGCGAACTGCTTGAAGATCTCGAAGTTGCTTCGATGGATCTGCCGGCTCCAGCCCCCTCCGTTACAGAGGAGGTGATCTCCGATGGAACTGACCAATGATTGGTACCTGGTGCTGTCGGTGATCATGTTCACTATCGGCGCGGTGGGTTTGTTGCTGCGCCGCAACCCTCTAGTGATGTTCATGTGCGTGGAGTTGATGCTCAATGCTGTCAACGTCACCTTCGTGTCGCTCGGTACAGAGCTGAACGATGTGTCCGGGCAGATAGCGGTGTTCTTCGTATTGGTGGTGGCAGCGGTCGAGGTCGTGGTCGGACTGGCTCTGGTGGTAGCCATCAACCGCCGCCGAGCGGATGCCACCGCTGACGACATTTCGGTGCTGAGGGGCTGACATGGAGCAGTTGCTCGACTTGGCTTGGCTTATCGTCGCATTCCCGCTTGTCGGGTTCGGAACAATTCTGCTGTTCGGGCGTCGTCTCGGTGAGCCTGCTGCCGGCTGGCTCGCAACTGCCGCGATGGCCGGCTCGTTCGTTGCCTCGGTGCTTGTGTTTGTGGGCTTGCGCGATCGTCCCGAAGGCGACCGGCGGTTCGTTCAGACTCTGTTTGAATGGGTTCCAGCGGGCGACTTCTCAGTCGATGTGGGATTTCTGGTCGACCCGTTGTCGGTGACGATGACCTTGTTCATCACCGGTGTAGGCGCCCTGATCCACCTCTACTCGATCGGCTATATGCACGGAGACGCCGACTTCTCGAAGTTCTTCGTCTACCTGAATCTGTTCGCTTTCTCAATGTTGATGCTGGTGCTCGGTGACAACATGCTCCTCACCTTTCTGGGGTGGGAGGGCGTGGGTGTCTGCTCCTACTTCCTGATCTCGTTCTGGTTCACCGACGAATACAACGCGTCAGCAGGGAAGAAGGCCTTTGTCACGAACCGCATCGGTGACTGGGGCTTCATGGTCGCCATGTTCGTCACCTTCACAACGCTGGGATCAATCCAGTACGTCAAAGTGTTCGACGTGTTAGAGAACGCCGATGGTCGGGTGCAATCGACCGCAACGGCGATCACCGTGCTGCTGCTGATCGGCGCGGCGGGCAAATCGGCACAGATACCCCTCTATGTGTGGCTGCCCGACGCCATGGCCGGTCCCACACCAGTATCTGCGTTGATCCACGCGGCGACGATGGTTACCTCCGGTGTGTACTTGCTGACCCGGGTCAATCCGATAATCGCCGAGTCGGCTGCGTGGGCTCCTTCGCTGATTGCCTGG
>JAKZTU010000099.1:0-2995 GCA_047516945.1 Acidimicrobiales bacterium | reverse complement strand
ACACAACGGTGCGATGAAATTCATGCCGGGAAGCCACAAGGCTCAAGCCGTTCCCCACAACGACACCTACGCCGAGAACAACCTCCTCTCACGAGGTCAGGAGGTGGCCGTCGATGTCGACGAAGCCGACGCCGTGGTCGTGGAACTGGAGCCAGGGCAGTTCTCCATGCATCACGGGCATATGTTCCACTCTTCAGGACCGAACAACAGCGACGAACGACGCATCGGCAGCGCAATCCGTTTCATAAACGCCTCCACGAGCCACGATGACGGCACCAAGGCCCTCGTTGCCCATGTCAACGGCGAAGACCGATGGAATCATTTCCAGATTGCTACATCCCCCAAGGCCCGCCTGAGCGAAAGCGACTTCGAGCTCTGCGGGGTAGACGTCATTGCAAGAAACCGCATCTTCCACAAAGGCGCCGAGAACCCTCTCTGAAAGCTAAGCCCAATCATCGGTGCAAACTTGGGATTCAGCCTGACTCAATAGACAATATCGAGCGCAAACCGCAGCGCTCGGTCAAGTTCGGCTCGTCTGGGGCCACCGATCCGTCCAACCGGCTCTGGATCGAGGGCCGAGATCGGCACCGTGATTACGTTGTCGCAACTAATCACGCAGGTCTCGGGGAGACCTTCATCGGTACCGATCTCAACTTCAGAGCGGATACCTCGGATAGTGCGCGTAATCGGCGCACAGGTAACCGCTGTGAGGACAGCCGCAGCGGCATCTCGCGTCAATACGCACACGGGCCGTCGGCCTGCGGGCGGTCCAAGATCAGTCCAGTAGATCTCGTTACGCGCTACCACGAGGGCGCGGTCCGAGACGCGAGCCGGATCGCAGATTGAACGAGCGCAGGATCCTGAGGCAGGCGCCGGTATGCCTCAACAAGCTCCGCGTCGGCAGCGACCAGTTCCTCGGCCTCAATAACAGCCCGAGCCCCCCGTCGAAGCAACTCAGACCGACTCGTGCCCCGCGCCTTGGCAATTTGGGCCAAACGCTCAACCAGATCATCATCAAGCTGAACCAGAACCTCCCGACGAGCCATACCCATATGGTAAACCATATGCCTCCGAATAGCTACCGGCGCTCCCGGCAACGCCTGCTGGAGCCCACAGAATGGTTGTGCTGACAGTTCAATCGGGGGATGGCTCGTCGATCAGGCGAGCAAGGGTGGCACCGACCGCAAGGTCGTCAACTTGGCCGAACGCGTGAAGACGGATGTGTCCGGTTCGATCTATGGCGATGAGGCTCGGAGTGCCACGCAACTGGAACTCGCCCATCGTGATCGGCAGTTGAACACCGGTGTCGTAAGCGTCGACACCGACCGGGAACGTGATGCAGTACTCGTACAAGAAGGCTTCGAGTGAGACCGGCGTCATAGCCTCGTGGTGCTCGAACACACAGTGAAGTCCGAGCACCTTGACGGCATCGCCGAACGTGCGGTGGATCCGCTGAGCCTGCGGGAGACCGTGCGAAACACATCCCGGACAGAGCATCTGAAACGCCTCGATCACCACAACCTCACCTCTGAGTTGGGCCAGCGTCGGATTCTCATCGGTGTTGAACCAGCGACTAACCGCCAGTTCAGGAGCCTCGGGATAGTCCATGGACAGTAAATATATGGCAGGGAACTAACAGAGGGAGAACTGGTCGGGGTTGAGGGGGGCGACTAGGCCGAGCGCGGCTTTGAGCCTCAGCAGGCGATCCAGGCTTTCATCGACTCGGGCTAAAAAGCTGGGGTCCGCGGTCGCACGTTCAACGATCGAAGCAACTATCTGCTCAACCTCGTGGTAGGAAACAAAAAGCACCAGATCGGCTCCAGCTTCAATAGCGGCCACCGCTCGGGCGCCCGCAGTTGCCTCTTCGGTGACACCACGCATAGTCGCTAGATCATCGGTAATGACCACGCCGGCAAATCCAAGTTCGGTGCGCAACCAGCCGGTGGTGATCTCGCGTGATAGCGAAGCTGGCCGATTCCCGTCGATACCCGGATATCGGATATGACCGGTCATCACCACCGGGGCGTTGCTGTCGACATACGGCACTGCACCGAACAACCGCCATTGTTCGAGCGAGTTGGATGACACCGAATCACCAACATGAGGGTCATTGAGCGTCGCTCCCTGATTTGGGAAGTGTTTGAGAACCGCCGCCACGCCGGCGTTGCAGTGCCCCAACACCATCGCTTCTGACAACGCTTGGACAGAAACTGGGTCGCCTCCGAAACTTCGTCTCTGACGAGCCATGTAGTGGTTCGCATCCACATCCACATCTGCCACCACTCCGAGGTTCAGATGCACGCCCGCTGACGCCAAGTCCGCCGCGAAACGGGTCGAACGCGCCCTGAATTCCGCTGACGCTCCAGCCAAGTCCTCGCTAACAGCGACATTGAGGTTTCTCGGGTGTGCCAACGGGCCGATCGGAACTTTCAGCACCTGTGTTCCGGCTTCAGCATCGGTAGCGACCAGCGGGCCGATCTTACAGTCGAGAGCCGCCTCAAGGACCGCCGTGGCAGAGACTCCTCCGTCGCGGTCAAATCCCCAATTGCTCGCGGCTTCAGTAAGAAATACACCTCCTACACATCCAGATCCGACACGCTCATTGATCGCAGCAGTCAGATCCAAGCCCGTTCCACCAACAACTAGCAGTTGCAGGGCTTTGTCTCTCAGCGACAGCTCCCCGACTAGCGACGAAAGCACCCGCTCTTCAATTGGCAACGTCGTTGTGGTTGTTGTCGACACGGTGGTCGATGTCGCAAGGGCACTCGTTGGCGGGATTGTTGGGGGGACCAACGGAGTCTCCTCGTTGCCGTTCGCAGCCATCACCCACACCAAAGCCCCAACTACTGCCAAGAGACCCAACACCGACAGCAGAGAGGCCAAGAAACTACGAGAAGCGGTGTCGGGCACATCCATTGCCCACCACTTTGCCCGCTCCAACCCCGCAGAAGACGCAATTGAGAAAGTCCGGGTAGACCAACACGGTTCGCAAGCC
>JAKZTU010000098.1:0-4150 GCA_047516945.1 Acidimicrobiales bacterium | reverse complement strand
GCGCCAAAATACTCGTTTGAAGCCAAGTTGATCAGAGCACGTGCACCAGGGCTCGCCTCGATATCGGCGTTGAGCACATCGGTGATCGAGTCACCCCAGAACCCGTACAGATCCTTGCCTCGAGCGGTAGCAACCCTGCTGCCCATCTCCAGCCGATAAGGCTGCATCAGATCAAGAGGACGAAGCACGCCATAAAGGCCCGACAAAATCCGCAGCGTCTTCTGGGCATGCGTGAAATCACGCTCGCTGAACGTCTGTGGTTCCATGCCCAGATAGACATCGCCGTTGAACGCCAGCACCGCCGGGCGGGAATTCTCGGGAGTGAACGGAGTCTCCCAATCCTGGAAACGCTCATGGTTCAGCTCACCCAACGAAGCCGAGATCGACATCAAATTGCTGAGTTGTTGCGGCGACTTCTGCGCCATCACCTCGACTAACTCTCGGCTGCGATCCAGCAACCGCGGTTCGCTCCGTTTTTTGGTGGCCAGTTTCGACTCATAGTCCAACGACTTCGCCGGAGAAACAACGATCAACACACCATTGTTTCTATCCCAAAACCCCTGCGATTACCACCGTCACGAGTCAGAACTCACATCGACTCAGGGTGGGTGTAGAAGACCGAGATCACCTGTACGTGCCGGTAGGAATCGTCGATCCGGAATGCGATAGCCAACGCGCGGTCAGGTCTTGTGACGGACTGCCCGATTCGGTGAACCCATTCGCCGTCTAGGGACTTTTCGGCCAGCGTGTCGTACGGATCGATGGTCAACCGATCGACAAATTTCGTCAGAGCAATCGCATCCGGCTCGGCTGGATCCTCACGGTCAAGGAACTCTCTGATACGCGCGGCAGCATTCGTCTGCCATGGTTTGGATGGCAATGACGTTACCTTTGGCCGATCTCGGCAAGAAGAGCGTCGAGCGCACCGGGTGGGTCGGGCTCGAAAGGTGAGTCATCACGCACGGCGTCGAGATCATCGCGCATGCGCTGCAGGTCTGGGCTTTCGATACGAAAATAATCAGCCAGTGACCTGTGTGTGATCAACTGGTTGGCGATGACAGTTCCCCCCTGGGTCGCGTCCGACCACGGATCCTCCGCGTGGGTGGCGGTAATAAGATCGGCCCCAGTCTTGTGGTCAAGTCGGCAAAGCACGTTGGTGATGATGTTGCGTACAGATTCACGCATCTGTTCAGGACGATCTTGAATCCCCTGCGTTTTCTCTGCACGCCAAAGGCTCGCTACGACAGGCCCCATTTCCCACGCTTCAATATCGTCGGAAAAGGCAGGTTCTCCCTCCCACGCCAAGTGATACCCCTGCACGTAGTAGAGGAGCTTGTGGAGCTTCGCTGTGCCGATACCCGGGCAGCGTCGCCGAATCTCCGTAGCGACTGCTACTGCAGAAGCGGTAGGCGCATCCGCCATGTTGATGCCTTTCTCGCGATCTGATCTTCAAGAGCGATGCTACCTATACCGTACGACATTCGCAGGCCGAGCCTGTGGAAGGGCGAACAGTGGCAGGCCGAGCCTGTGGAAGGGCGAACAACTTGAGCTTCTCAGCGTTTGGTTGCGGAGATAGGGCGACGGAGGGTGCCGAAGGGTTCGGGGGCCACGACCACAGAGCACACAACGCCGTCAATGTCGACAGCGAGGCGCGTGCCGGGGGTGGTCGCTGAGCGGTGTACCAAAGCAATGCCGATCCCGTGACCCAGTCGAGGAGACCAGATGGCGTTGCGAAGCTCGCCCACGACCTGCCCGTCCAACCGCACCGAACGGGGATGTTCCAGGGGCAGCGACGCAGCCGAGCCCGAACCGTCGGTGAAAGAAACGTTGACCAAAGAGCGCTCGATGCCACGCTCAACCCGCTCCAGCAGAGCCGCCTTGCCGACGAAGTCGTATTCACCGTCAAGGTTCACCCAAGCCCCAAGCCCCGCCTCGAACGGATCGGTCTGCGAATCGTTGTCGGACCCTAAAGACAGAAGACCGCTTTCGATACGCTCGGCCGCGTTAGGCGCGCCTGGCCCAATCCCGAACCGAGCGCCCGCGGCCAGCACCCGGTCCCACAGCTCCACACCGCGAGACCCGTCAGTCAAGAAAAGTTCAAAGCCGTTCTGCTTGCTCCAACCAGAACGACAAAGCACCAGACCAATCCCGTCGAGCTCCACGCCAACATGGTGAAAGAACCCCAGCGGACCAACGACTTCAGCACCGAACAGGTCAATCGCAAGATCTTCGGCCGACGGCCCCTGAATCGCCAACGGCGAAACATCCGGCTCAAAGACCCGAACATCGGCACGACGCTCCCTGGCGATGGCTTTAGCCCAGAACCCCAGGTCGCTGTCCGCGATCGAAAACCAGAACCGATCATCGGCCAGACACAACACCACCGGATCGTTGATGAGGTAGCCGTCATGATCACAGATCGGCGCGTACCGAGCCCGACCACCTTTGAGACCCGCCAGGTTGCGAGCAGAAAGGTACTGGGTGATGCGCGCAGCATCAGGGCCGACAATCTCGATTTGGCGTTCGCTGGCCACGTCCCAGAGCGCCACCCGCGCAGTCAGCCGTCGATATTCTTCAGCCACATCACCGTAAGACATCGGCATATACATGTGGTTGTAGATCGTGAAAGCGCTGACCCCAGCAGCGACTGTCGCCTCATAGTAGGGCGATTTCCGAACCCGTGGCCCCAACATAATCTCAGGCATCAAGCAGCATACGCACAGGCGGTTAGCCCCCGAGCAACCACCGAAGACTTTTGTTGGTCTGGTTACCTGCCCACATGTGGTTTAGGCTCAAGCCATGGGGCTGATGATCTTGGTGGGCGACGCTCGCGACAGTTTGGTGCTGTGGTTGTTTCTGGGCGTGGCGGTGTTGTTGACACTTTGGGAATGCCGAGAGCGCGGCTACCGACTCAAGATCACTTTGTGGTGGGTGAGCTTCGTGGCAATCACGCATGTGGTTGGGTATATAGTCTTGCGTCTTATGCGTGCGCCTCGTAGTGACTCGAAGTGACCAGCCCGATGAGTAACTGGATTGCCAAACTCAAGAACTGGATGACTCCCCGCAAGGCGATATTCATCGTTGCCGGGCTGTTGGTTGTCGTGTTCGTGACCCGTGGCTGTGCAGGAGTGGACCTGAGTCGAGAGGAAGCCCTATCGATTGCCACAGCCGCCTTTGAGGCCGAGGATGGCTATTTCGAGCCCGAGAAAACCGAAGCGAGAGTGTTGCGCCAAGGCATACCGACGCGGGCTGTGTGGATAGTGGTGTTCACCGTTGCCGATCCCGATGGGTCCCGCACCGATTTCCTCCAACACGCAACGGTGAGGATCGACGCTGGTACCGGTGCCGTCATCGAGGTTGAGATCGGCGACCCTGACGGTAGCTAGACAGCTGAAGACGTTGGCTGTCCAGCTAAAAGTGCCATAAAGAGCACAAGTGACATTCGACACTTTGCTGTCCCTGTGCTAACGTCACCGATATCCGGCCATAAGGTCGGAATTAGCACGAAGAATTGGGGGTGTGCCTATGGACACGTCAGTAGTGTTCACAGAGGCCTATTACTTCTTCACCGTCGCGATCATGTGGTTGCTGCACGTGGGTTTCATGACCTACGAGGCCGGCGTAAGCCGCCGCAAGAACATCATGTCAACGGCAATGAAGAACATCATGACAATCGCGGTGGTCACACCGACGTTCTACTACCTCGGGTGGTGGGTCTACTTCTGTATGGAAGAAGGATTCTTGCCAACCACATCGCCGAACGGCACCGGGGGAGAAGGAGCGTATTTCTGCGGTGACGGCTACGGCGTTCCATGGGACGGCTCAATGGGACCCAACCTTGGCGACAACATTAGTGGGGTCTTCTGGGCCGCATTCATCTTGTTCTCCTGGACGACCGGTTCGATCATGTCGGGCGCGGTGCTCGAACGCATCCGCATCTCGGCCTACCTGTGGCTGACCGCTCTAATGGGTGGTCTGGTCTGGGTGGTCGCCGCAGCCTGGGGCTGGAGCTACGGAGGTTGGATGACCATCCACTTCGGCTACCACGACTTCGCCGCATCAGGCGTGGTCCACGGCATCGCCGGAATCTTCGCCCTAGGGGTGTTGTTCAATTTAGGTCCCAGACTTGGTCGATACGACAGAAACGGAG
>JAKZTU010000097.1:0-6627 GCA_047516945.1 Acidimicrobiales bacterium | reverse complement strand
GTGTCAGAGGTACAGGGCTTCGGCCGCCAAGGCGGTCACAGCGAAACGTATCGCGGGACCGAATACCGGGTGACTTTCACGCCCAAGACCAGAATCGAAGTTCTTGTCGAAGACTCGACAGCCGACGGTGTGGTCGAGGCGATTCTCTCATCTGCACGGACCGAGAAGATCGGCGACGGCAAAGTATGGGTCACGCCGGTCGATACCCTCGCTCGGATCCGAACCGGAGAACTCGGCGTCGACGCTGTCTAGAGTCAGCAGAACTCATTCAACTGGGCCGAGTTCGCCGAAACCGCCGAATTCGCCTCTCTGGTTGGCGCGAGTAATATCTGATCGCGGCGCATCGATGGGAGAGGCAACGGGAGAGGCGAAGTGAGCGAACAGATTCTCAATGCTACGACGTTCTGGGAACTGCTCGAGCGTCGTGCTGCGCTTTCAGGCGACCGGCTGTTCCTAGTCGACGATGCCGGTCGGCAACTCACCTATACAGAGTTCCGCGACAAAGCCGAAAGAGTTGCGGCAGGTCTGCACGGCTTGGGAATAGTTGAGGGCACTCCGGTCACCTGGGAGTTACCCACTCGGATCGAAACAATCGTCTTGAGCTTTGCGCTGTCGCGCCTCGGCGCAGTCCAGAACCCGATTATCCACATCTACCGACATCGAGAGGTCGGGTTCTGCATCGCCCAAACGGGAGCGCGCTTCGTCTTCACACCTGGAGTCTGGGGTGATTTTGACTACCACGCCATGGCAACCGAAGTCAGCCAAGATCTTGATCCCCGACCCCGAATCCTCGACGGCTATTCGAATCTCCCCGAAGGCGACCCACAGACGTTGCCACCCGCTCCGACTGATGGCGACGCAGTGCGCTGGATCTACTACACCTCAGGCACCACATCAGATCCCAAAGGAGTCAAGCACTCCGACAAGACCCTGATGGCAGCAGGAACTGGGCTGGCTCTGGCACTGGAAACCAACGCCGAAGATATGGGCACCATCGCCTTCCCGTACGCCCATATCGGCGGTCCTGACTTCATCGTGATGCTGCTAGCCGACGGCTTCGGGGCGATCCTGATCGAAAAGTTCACTCCCGCTACGGCGGTGGCTGCCTACGCCGAGCACGGAGCGACGATCGTCGGTGGGTCAACCGCTTTCTACCAGATGTTCTTGGCCCAAGATCAACAACTCGGCGGTGGATCTATGCCTCGGTTACGAGCCATGGCCGGTGGCGGCGCCCCCAAGCCCCCAGAGATCTTCTTTGAAGTCAAAGAGAAGATGGGCATACCGATCGCGCATGGCTATGGCATGACCGAATGCCCGATGATCAGCCAGGGTTCACCGTCTGATACCGACGAACAACTCGCCCACACCGAGGGTGCGCCGATCAGAGGGTGCGAGGTGACCATTGTGACAGCCGTTGGCTCCGTCGCGCCGCCGGGCAGCGAAGGCGAGGTTCGTGTCAAGGGTCCGATGCTGTTCTCGGGTTACACAGACCCAAGCCTCAATGACGAGGCATTCGATGCACAAGGTCGGTTTTGCACAGGTGACCTCGGAGTCAAACATGCCGATGGTCATGTGACGCTCACCGGGCGTGTCAAGGACATCATCATCCGTAAAGGCGAGAACATCTCGGCCAAAGAGGTGGAAGATGTTCTCTACTCGCTGCCGTCAGTAGAGAATGCGGCCGTGATCGGACTGCCCGACCCCGAACGGGGCGAACGTGTCTGCGCGGTGATTGAGACCGCCGCGGGACATTCCGACTTGACTTTCGAGGAGATGACCGCGGCTTGCCGAGAGTCTGGACTGATGCTGCAGAAGACCCCTGAGCAACTCGAAATCTATGATGGGCCGCTGCCTCGCAATGCCACCATGAAGATCCTCAAATACGAACTTCGCGATCAATACAAAGACAAACAATGGCAATACAAGGACAAACAATGACCCTGACCATCTATCACAACCAACATTGAAACTCGTCAAGCAATGCCGTGGCGGTCGCCACGGAGATGGGCGTCGACTTCACAGAAGTTCGCTACATGAAGGACTTCCCCGACGAAGAAACGCTGCGAGAGTTGATAGCCAAGCTTGAAGAACCGGTCGAGAACCTGGTGCGCAAGGACGCTCAGTTCGCCAAGCTCGGCCTCAACGCAGTCGACTACGTCGACGATGTCGATGCCGTGGTTGAGGTGCTCGGGAAGTACCACCGGCTGC
Organism: Acidimicrobiales bacterium; assembly: GCA_047516945.1. GTDB lineage: Bacteria > Actinomycetota > Acidimicrobiia > Acidimicrobiales > Aldehydirespiratoraceae > VXYK01. The sequence goes on along the minus strand of JAKZTU010000097.1, from coordinate 4,419 downwards.
TTCAGCGTCCGATTCTCGTCGGGCCTGACAAAGCCATAATTGGACGCCCCTTTGAAGGCGTGATGGCCAAGACTCGAGTGGCCGAGATGCTCAGCTCAAAAACGGATTGAGCCGGCAATGACCATCGCCGCTCCCGAGGTTCATACCAACAATGCGCCTGTGGGGGAGACCATTGTTTCGGTTGGCCGGGTGAGCAAACCTTCCCAGGTTGACGCCAGCCGCTACACAGACCCGGCTTGGGCCCGAATCGAAGAAGAAAAACTGTGGCCCACTACTTGGCAGTTGGCATGCACGCTCGACCATGTGTCTGGGCCAGGTGATGCCTTTGTCTACGATGTCGGCCGCCTCTCGATTCTGATAGTGCGCGGTGACGATGGCGAACTTCGCGCCTTCCAAAACGTGTGTCGACATCGTGGCACGCAGCTTTGCAACGAACATCAACGGGGCCTCACCGAACTGCGCTGTGTGTTTCACCGCTGGTCATGGAACCTGGCCGGGGAACTGAGGGAGGTGCCGTCGCGCAAGGGCTTTGGCGCGTTGCGCAACGATGATTTTCCCCTTTTCGGCGCCAAGGTCGACACTTGGGGTCCGCTGGTGTTCGTCAATCCTGATCCTGATGCCGAACCGCTCGCCGACTTCTTGGCGCCTGTTCCTGATGACATTGCTTGGGCCGACCTAGACGACTTTCGCTGCAAGGCGCTGATATCGATCCCGGTCCCGTCCAACTGGAAGACAATCATCGACGGTTTCAGCGAAACCTACCATGTGCAGGGAATACACCCTGAGATGTTGCGCATGGTCGACGATGTGAACAGTCCTCAGACAATCTGGGAACGTCACGGCAAGCTCGTGCAGCCCTACGGCTTGGCCAGTCCCCGTCTTCGCGGCGGTGCCACAAATCAGGAGATCTGGGAGGGGTTTGTGGAGGTGATGGGCGGGCGCGTCGGCTTGAGCGATCCCGCAGATGCAGGTCCTTGCCCTGAGGTACCGCCAGGTTCAACTATGCGTGAGGTGCTCTCAGACATGGTTGTGGATCATTTCCGGGCTACCAGTGGCGTGGATCTCAGCCGGTTCGGGCCCGACGAGATGATGACCTTGCAGCAGTACAACCTGTTCCCGAACGTCACAGTGCTGGTGTTCGGTGATCTGCTCCAAGTTGTGCGAGCACGCCCAGGTGACACCCCCGACGACGGTTACATGGACATCCTTGCTTTCGACCGGGTCAACCCTGATGCTGCACGGAAAGAACCGCTGGCTGCTGATATGGAGGCCGGTTCCTACAGCCTGGGACTGGTGCTCGACCAGGACGTCAAAAACCTCAAGCGTGCCCAGCGGGGGCTTCACGCACCGGGTTTGACGCACCTCACACTGTCGGGCGAGGAATGCCGGATCATCAACTTGCACCGCAATCTTGACCGTGTGACCGGATGCGATTCCGGTGTCGAACTCGCTTATCTTGACTGAAGGGCTTGTAGCGCCTGAATCATCGCGGCGAGGGCCTCGCTTGTTGATGTGGAGACAGTCAGAGACAGACGGTCTGCGTGATCGCCGTATTCTTCGGTTAGCCGCTTGGCGCAATCGGCAGGCGTACCCCGCACCGCCAACAGGTCGACAACATCATCGTCGACGAGTTCGCCCAGCGTTGCCCAGTTCCCGGTTTTGGTTATCTCACGAAGCCGGGGTTGCAGATCGCCGAGTCCGTGATGGTCGAGCACGACTCGGTAAGCGGGCGTAGAACCATAGAAGGCCAGGTTGAAGCGGATTGCTGTGGTTGCCCGCTCGTACTGTTCGTCGGTCAGGCAGGGAGCCGCGATACAGCCAACGTTGAGCGTCAGCGATGACCGATCCCGGCCACTGTCTGCGAGGCCCGTTTCGATTATCGGCATCGTCTGTTCCCGCAAGAACGCACCAGTGTTGAACGGGTGGATGATGATGCCGTCGGCGTGTGCGGCCATCGCCCGTGTCATGCGGGGGCCGAGCGCTCCCACCCAGATTTCCGGAACGGGATTCTTTAGTGGTGGCGGCACGAAGATTGGGGTCATGAGGTCGACTCGGTAGAATTCGCCGCGGTGCTCGAGTGGTGTTTGGTCACTCCAGTTGGCCCAAATGGCGCGCAGTACCGTGATCAACTCGACCATGCGCTCAACGGGACGGGCCCAGCGCGATGAGAAGCGCCGTTCGATGTGGGGTTTGATCTGGGTTCCGAGTCCGAGCGCGAAGCGACCTCCGCTGGCCCGCTGGAGATCCCATGCTGAATAAGCGAGGTGCATCGGCGAACGAGGGAAGGCGATCGCAACGTTGGTGTAGAGGTCGATGTCGAGTTCGGTTGCATGTATCAGCGGAAAGAAAACATCGCTGTTTCCTTCGAAGGTGAACAGTCCGTCGATCCCGGTGGCGGCTAGGTCGGCGGCGCGTGCAGCGGCCCCGGACAGATCACCGGTGAACGAAACGTCGACCAGCATTCCCCGAAGCTATTCCAGAATTTGCGGTCTCCAGAATTTGCGGTCTCCAGAAGTTGGCTGGGCGTGGTGGCGAATTCTGTTGACTGAGGTCGCACAGCTAACATCTCGGCGTGCGTTCCAGAAGAACTCTGACCGACAATCAGGCCCAGCGCCGGCAACGAGTCCTGCGGGTGGCGATAGAACTCGCCGGCGAGGGCGGCTATGAGGGAGTGCAGATGCGAGAAGTAGCCGAGAGGGCCGATGTCGCTTTGGGTACCGTCTACCACTACTTCACCTCGAAAGACCATCTACTGGCGGAGTCGCTCGCCGAATGGATCCGAGGGCTCGAGGCCAACGTTGCTCGAAATCCCGCTCGTGGCGACACGACGCTGGAGCGGGTGCTGGATCTGCTGGGGCGAGTAACGCGGGCCATGCAAAGCAATCAGAAGGTCAGCGCCGCTCTCATCGGCGGGTTGGTGGCACAGGGAGAGCAGGTGGCGGCCTGCCAACAGGAGATGCACGAGACCTTCAGCGCGATGCTAGGGAGCGCGTTTCCCAGCGACTATCCGCCCGACCGCCGCGACAAGATAATCCGCTCCCTCGAACACATCTGGTTCTCAGAATTGATCGGCTGGAAGAACGGCTGGAACCCCTTCGAACAGGGTGTACACGAGTTGGAGGACGCCGCCGAACTCTTCCTTGCCGACGATCCTTAGCGTGCCTGATGCCAGTCGGTGATCTGGTGCCAGCGGCCCAGGGTGCGGCCTAGACGGCGCAACTCGGGCGGGTAGTCGGTGTCGGTGAGATCCTCAGAGAGTTCGCTGAGGTGGGCGCCGACGAGTTGCGGGCAGTCGATGTCGTGGAGGCCAGCACGTACTTGGCGATTTACGATGAAGGTTTCGCCAGCCATGTTGGCGATTGTGCTGCGACAATGGATGATCTCAACTTCAGGCTCGCGTATCCTTTCCACGAGATGAGCGATATCACGCTGGCCTATGTCGGCGACGAACCTGTGGGTGCGATCACCGGGCTGCACTTCGACGCGACCGTCGTGACCGAAGCCAAGGAATAATGGTGAACGGCGCAGTACTCGCTGTAATGCCCACGATCAAGCAGATCCCAATGGGCCGAGTCACTCGCCTGCCCGAGTGGTACCCAGACACGGTCGGTGGACCATTCACCGTCTATGGGTTCGTGATTGGACATCCAAACGGCTTGATCGTGGTCGACGCGGGTATCGGTGTCGGCAACACTCTCATAGACGACTTGTACGCACCGATCACGGTCGACGTACCTCAGGCCGTCGCGGCTATCAGCATCGGTGATGGCAAGAAAATTCAAGCACTTGCCCTGACCCACCTCCACTTCGACCACTGCGGGCAGTCTCGAGGCTTCGACGCGCCGACGTACGTGCAGAGAGCCGAGATGGAGCAGGCCACACGGAGCCGTGGATACACGGTCTCAGACTGGATCCCAGACAGCTCCATACGGATGGTCGAGGGCGATGTCGAGATCGCAGAGGGTGTCCAGCTTGTGTCAACCCCGGGGCATACACCTGGTCACCAGTCTGTGCTCGTCTCGGCGGCCGACGGTGCCGCCCTTATCTTGGGACAGCTTTGCTATCGGGCCGCGGACTTCGCGACGATGCCACCTATACCCGACTGCGACAATGACAATCGATCAACGGCTCTTGCGTCGTTGTCGCGCATACACTCGCTCGCCCCGAGGCCATGCACAGTCCATTTCAGCCACGACACCGAAACCGCGTCACTTGAGTGACGCATATGACAGCATGCTCGGAAGCAAGAGACTCAGGACAACTCGCTTGGGGAGAAAATTGCTCCTGTCACGTCGGAGGACACGAGAACTGCTCTGTGAGTCGGTGGCGGTACAGCTTCCCGGCTTCTGTACGAGGTAGTTCGTCGACGATGAACACATGTCGCGGTGTGAGCTGCGAGCCGATCGTCTCTCGGCAATG
>JAKZTU010000096.1:0-2556 GCA_047516945.1 Acidimicrobiales bacterium | reverse complement strand
CTTGCTGCTCATTGATTCCGAGATCGGCCCAACCGCGCTTGACCTGCAAACCTTGGAATGGCTTGAACATCTCAACCGTCAAATCTGCTTCGTCGCTACCAAATCGGACAAGGTCCGACCGGCAAAGTCCAAAAAGCGCCGTGTTGACCTAGCTCAAAAGCTCGGGGTCGAAAAGTCTGAAATCACCTGGGTTAGCGCCAACAAAGGCACCGGTATCGCCGAGTTACGCAATCGCATCAGCGACCTTCTGGAAATACGCAACTGAAGCCTTGAATCAGTCGATGGAAATCTGGGCCATCAACGTGGCCCTCTGTTCATCGAAGGTGTCGAGATCCATCTGACCGTCGTCGTAGCGACGGTGCAGATCCTCGATGCGGGCCATCACATCATCGTTTGACAGCTTCGGGCCATCGTCGACGACTTCTTCGCTATCGGAATCGCCGGCAAACTCACTCTTGTCGAGACGCTTCTCTCTTTTGGCCTGTGCTTTGGCCTTTTTGGCCATGTCACGCTGCCGTTTCGCAAAACTGGATCGTCCGGTTGCCATTGCGGGCTCCTCTCCGGTCGACGACGCGTTAACCCTGACCGACTGTTGAGGGTACGAGCACCGACGCCCATTATCCAACGAACCAGCCCGATAAGTTATACGGCGTGAGTACCGATACCAGACCCGAAGGACTGGCTCTGCATCGACCGGAGACCTACGTAGACCAACCGCCGCATGATTTGTTTACACGTTTACGTCGTGAAGAGCCTGTCGTATTTCAAGAGATGGAGGACGAACCCGGTTACTGGGCGGTCCTACGCCACGCCGACGTAGTGCACGTCGCCAAACACCCTGAGATCTTCTCGGCCCACGAAGGAGGCGTGGTCATCGAAAACCTCGACCCGCCCAGCCTTGCGCAAATGCGAGACATGCTGTTGGCCATGGACCCGCCGCGCCACACGGCCTACCGACGACCGATTTCGCCGGAGTTCAAGGCTCGTGTGATCGGCGCGATGGAAGGACGAATCCGTACCATCACAACAGAGATCCTCGACCGTGCTGAGGCGATGGGTCCCGAGGTCGAGTTTGTCCACGACGTCTGCGCTCATCTGCCCAGCCAGGTCGTTGGCGAACTGATGGGACTACCGCGTGAAGATTGGCCAGCCATTCACGCTATGGCCGAACGCAACAGCGGAGGGCAGGATCCCGATATTGCTGCCGCAGACGAACGCGGCTCATCAAGCATCGATATGGCGATGTACGGCATGGCATTTGCTGCCAAACGCCGCAGCGAACCTCTACAAGGTGATCTGACCGACCTGTTGCTCGGCACAGAGTTCGACGGGAAGCTGATGACCGATATTGATTTCGGTCGCTTCTTCGTGCAGTTGGTGACCGCCGGCAACGACACCACTCGGACCATGCTGTCGGGCGGATTGCTGGCCCTTCTGCAGCATCCAGAACAGTTACAGATGCTGCGCGACGATCCCGCTCTGCTGCCCAAGGCTGTCGAAGAAGTCTTGCGCTGGGCCAACCCGCTGCACTATTTCCGGCGCACCGCGCTTGTTGACACCGAACTCGGTGGCAAATCAATCGCCGCTGGCGACAAGGTGGCGATGATCTACACATCTGCCAACCGCGACGAAGCTGTCTTCGATAACTCTCAAGAATTCGACATCACCCGAGACCCCAATCATCATCTCTCCTTCGGATTCGGCACCCATTTCTGCCTGGGAGTTCACTTGGCTCGTCTGGAGGGCCGGGTTTTCTTTGACGAAGTTCTCAAGCGCTGGTCTCGCATCGAGTTGACCGGCGAGCCGAGACGCCAACAATCAAACCTCAACAACTCCCTGAAACACCTCCCGGTCCGTCTAATGCGCTAGGGCCGCCTTCCCAAGGGTGCGCGCCGATCCCCAAACCACGAGTAACTTGAGCGATGGGGCTGCTTAGTTGTGTTCGGGGTCTCGGCTACGCTGATGTGTCTATGTCTTGTCTGTGGTCTGGTTTGATGGTTTGGGTGAGCCGGGTCTGGTTGTCTGTCGGGCTGGTTCTTTCGTTGACGACTGCGCTGTTGATGGGGTTGCCGTCACAGGCGGCGGCAGTAGCGGGGACGTGCCTGAGAGCACGTGGTACACCGATGCGGTGCAATGGTCCGTCGACAACGCGATCACTGGCATTTCCGGGGCCTGTTTCGCACCTGAAACGCCGGTGTCGCGTGGCGAAACAGCGGTGTGGATCCACAACATGGAAAACCAACCCGACGCCGGGGATCCTCATTCGTTCATCGACGTAACAAACGACGCCCAAGACGATGCGATCTCGTGGATGGCCAACACCGGTATCACCACCGGTACGACCCCTACCACCTTCGCTCCCGATGAAACCCTCAGGCGTGCCCAAGCCGCAGCATTTCTGCATCGTCTGGAAGGTGAGCCTTCTGCACCGCCACACGGTTTCAGTGATGTTGTCTCGGGTTGGCAACAAGAAAGTGTGTCATGGATGTCCCACACCGGTATCACCACCGGCACCTCACCCACTGCCTTCGCACCCGAAGACACGTTGACCAGAGC
>JAKZTU010000095.1:0-4030 GCA_047516945.1 Acidimicrobiales bacterium | reverse complement strand
CAGCGCAGCCTCAACAACGTGGACTCGACGCTCACCCTGAGCGCGCCCGGGGTGTCCTCGATCACCTCCAGCACGCGGATCTGCGGCAAGTGCAGCCGAATTGTCATAACATCGCGAGCCATCGGGGCCCTCCTGGATCGTGATCTCTCAATCACCGATTCCAGCAGGGCCTCGACCCCTGCTCAGGGACCCTCAACCACCCACCTCCCCACGTTTCCGCGAAGGCTCTGTTTTCTGACCCCGCGAACGGGACGGGGCTGGCGTGAAATAGGCAAACCCCGAGGTCAGAGGGGGTGCGGCCTTCGGCGTTAGGAACGCGTTTTGCCGTTTCCAGGAACGTCTAACCGCTCCCGCTAACCGGCCAGTTGAGCATTTGCCGAGGTCAAAGCGGCGCGAAACCGAACCGGCCCGAGCTGACGAGCGTCCAAAACGCATTTTCGGTGCTACAGCGGAAACGCCCTTGTGACGGCCCTGTTCCATGGCTTCTGCCTGCTTGAAAGGAAACGGGCCGCCGCTCTGGAAGCGGCAGAGCAGGCAGAACGGACACGGCTGAGAGAAGCCGAACAAGCACTACAGACCGCGCTGGAGAGACTCGCTGAGGGTTCCGACACCTACACAGCGTTCAAGAGGTCGTTCGAAGAGTCGTGCCAGTAACCGGATTTCCCAAAGCACCGCATCGGACGGCAACCGCTTCGACGGTAAAGAAGCAGCCCGAGCCTGGGAGGACTCGCTACGCGAGGCGTGCTGAAGGGCGTTGGGCATTCTTTAGAGTGCGTTCTAGCCGTTCGTGTCGCTGTTCTGGCTCTCTGGCCTGTCGATTGCTATGCAGTCGCCACCCCAAGTGTATTCCCGATAGCCGGGCTGCGGTTCACCCTGGGGGCCTTCAACGGTGCAGTTGGGCACTATGCACTCACCAGACACATTGAGCAGACCGGGCTCATATTCATAGTGCCCAGCGATGCATTCCACGTCGTCAGGCACGAAGTCTTCACACCATGCCTCCCAACCTGGGCGCTCCTCATAGAAATCGTCGGAAGAGAAGAGCGTGGCGGCACCGGTGATCAAGAGGCCGTCACTGCATTGACGCTCGCGGATGCGCTCTGCGGCAACTGCTCGGCGGGCATCGAACTCCGTCAGGCTCTCACAACCACGGCTGGGCGTTATGCAGTCGATGCCGTAGCAGGTGAGCAGAACAAAGTCAGCGTCAGTGTCATCGGATAAGACCCTTCGGCTGAGGAAGGGGTTGTCGCGGTGCTCGTAGGTGTCGAGTGCATGTTCTGAGTCGCAGTTGAACAGCGTGGAGTACACGGCCCCGAACAGCGCCTCGTCTGGCTGGCTCGACTCGACCAAGCACCCAGCGAAGCCCCCGGAGCCGAAGTAGCCGTAATCGTTAGGCATCGACGAGCCAACACTTGTGACAGCCATCGCCATTGTGTCTGCGAGCAGTTCGGTAATCAGTCGATCCGTGTCGAGGCCGCGGCTACTACATCCTGCATAATGCTGGCCGAACAGGTCGAGCAGGTCGGAACCCTGTGGGAACGACCGTGTGTAGGCGTGAGCCAGTTCGTGCAACACGGTGTCGCTGGGGCCGCGGTCATCCAGGAAGAACGAGAACGACAAGGGGTCTCTTTCTCGCAGAGCGTCCAAGCTGAGCCAGATGTCTCCCGTCACGGGGTGGTAGCAACCGATGGCGCTGTCGCACTCAGGCGGCAAATCCTCGAAGAAGCTGATTTGGGCAACGTCGAGCGCCTGAACGATCCATGGCCAAGCATCGGAGTGGCCCTCTACGATTGCAACGACCCGCTCCCAGCCCTGGGCCTGCACCTGGGGATGCAATGTGGTTGTGGTGGCCGCTAACTCTAGTGCCCGTTGAGTGACGGCTTGTTCCGCCTCGCGCCGCGTGTCCATTTCGGCTTGGGGTGAGACCTCGCTGATCTCCAACGGCGCGGTCCCCGGTGTATTTGTCGTCGTCGTTGGTGCAACTGTCACTGGATCGACAGGTGCAGCTACAACCCGGCTAGCGGTGTCACTGCGGTTCTGCCACCACTCGAATCCCGAGGAGGCTGCGACGGCGATCCCGAATACGGCGAAGGCGATTAGGGCACCCAATACCAACTTCTTTATCACGACTTCCTCTCGTATCTGGCAGGAGATATGTCTTGAATGTTAGGCAAAGCCACGAACAGAATATAATCCATCATCGGCTCGAATGTCAGACATTCATTTGACGTTCTTGCTGTCTGTTGACACCTACGACTTCAAACGAATCCGCCCCGACCTGAACCAGCTCACCAGCAGCACCGCTGTCTGCACAGTCATCTCAGCGGCTTCCTGCGACACCTCCACCGGAGTGGACTCGTCGCCGTGGCGAAATCTGCCCTCATTCCAAACCAACTCCATCATGCTTCGGACAGATTCGACGCTGCGGTCGAACTCGGAGTCGGTCTCCCACTTCTCTGGCTTGTCACGGATGGCACCACACATCTTCCCCAACGAGGGCTGTGAGTCGGTAGGCGTGACAACCGGCTTCGCCGCGACTTCGACAGCTTCGACGGCCTCTCTGCAAGCTCCCTTCGGGTCAGGGTTTAGGCCGAAGCACTTCGACCACGCGTTGCGAAGGTGAGTGGCGGCATGTCCAGGCTGGTTCGCTTCGGTCTCGATGAGTTCAATCATCTCCTCGGATTGGCGAAGTTGAAGCTCCCCATATCCGTCGGGGTCTGTTCCGACGCGATACACGCTTCGAGCTTCGACGAAGTACGCCTCCAGAATCTCTACGCTGTGATCGCTAGCCCATTTGAGAGCGATGTCCGCTGCATCAAGGAGAAGTTCAGCGTCGGCCCCTAGAGCCATACTGAAGTCCGCGAGACTGTCCCGGCGACCGGAAGAGGCGATATTGCGACCAACGATCCGTTCCAAGTGGCCCAGCTTGCCTTCATCCGTAAGCACACCCGGCATGGAGGCGTACTGGTTCAGCGCCCAATCTAGGAGCGACGGTAGAAGGCCCGATGGAACGCCTTGCTGTAAGGCGTGGAACGCCGCACGCTGCTCGGGGTCACTCCGAACCGAGAAGGGTGGCCTCACCACGGCTGAGTGCTCCTGTCGCCGTTCACGGCGGCCGAGCCTACCGACGGACTGCAACGGCCTGACCCCCCCCTCCCGAGGCCGTCCAGCAGGCTCCGGTGAGCGTCACGGGTCAGCCTGTTGCTGGAGTAGGTCGCGCTACCTGCCGGGAGATACTCTGGCCCTCCGGCACGGAAGCGGAGGGTATCGGCTACCAATCTTCTGTCGGCGGGGAGCGGACAACCCGAACGACCCTGACCCTCTCGGCCCACGGATGCACGGTCAGCCATTGCTCCCGCGCCCAGCCGTCAAGCTCAGCACGGTCGGTGACCTCATAGGACGTGTCGCAGTCAGCGCACCGGGCTACCAGCCGACGGTTCTGTAGCCCCCAGGTGATCTCACAGACAGAAGCAGCCACAGCAAACAGCCTGCTGCCGAACGGGGGTGGCCCTGACGCATCGGATGATCAGGATGATCGAAGGGGCTTACGCTCTTTGTAACGTCACCGCGGCTGGCGCGAAATAGGTAAACGCCGAGGTCAGAGGGGTGCGGACTTCGGCGTTAGGAACGCGTTTTGCCCTATCCAGGAACGTCCAACCGCCCCCAGTAGACACCCGTTCCAGCATTTTCCGAGGTCAGAGCGGCGGGCAAGCGGAGGTGGTCCTGCTGACGAGCACCACCGGTGCATCCCGGATGCCTCGGCGGTAACGGCCCTCGCGCGGGTGTCATCCATAGTGCCAGCCGCCATGTTGGACAGCGCCCAGCCCGTACCGGTGGCACCCTGCACAGGCGTCGAAGCTGTCGTATCCCACCGGTAGAGTCACATGCATGTCATTCGGCTACTCGGCGGGCTTTGGGATCGGCTTCCTGAGATTCGGGAAGTGCCGCAATTGCGGCGACCCTGTGAAGCGCCGGTGTGCGCGGCTGTGCTCGTCATGCTGGTGGGCCGGTAAGCACCACACGAATAGAC
>JAKZTU010000094.1:0-3212 GCA_047516945.1 Acidimicrobiales bacterium | reverse complement strand
TACCAGATACGTGTGGATGAGTGGTCATCCTGTATGAGGGAGCAAGGCATTGACGGGCTTGTAGGCCCAGCCGGAATCAACCAACGCGTACTGGAACAATGGTTCAGAGACATGGAGGACGGCGACAGCAGCAATCGAGCATTGCAACTCGAACGCTCCATCTACCTTGCGGAACAAGAATGTCCGTCACTCGCCGGTAAATCTTCCCTCGAAGATGCTGCCGAAAAACTATTGGACGCCCACCCAGACGTAGAGACACTATTGAGCCAACTCACAGCAAACTAGCCAAGTCGCTCTCTCACGGTCGGTGAACGCATACGATGAACCCACTCCAGCCAATTTCTAGACCCACACACAGGGATGGTTCGGTTTCCGAGTTCGGAACGATGTCAAGGTGAGATAGAGGTGTCATTTGTCAATCAGCGACGGCTCTATGGGTATGGGATAGCGGCGGTTATTGTCGTTGTCTATCTCGTCGTGACCGGTGTCCCGTCTAGCTCACTCCGGGGTCGGGCAGACGTGACATTGCTTCCCTTCGCCGAACCCATCTCCCGTTTTCGGGGTGATATCACCCGCTACGAACTGTTGCGTGACGTTGCCAGAAACATGGCGGCCGGGGCAATCCTGACAATCGGTTTTCTGGCGGCATCGACAAATCGCGCTCGCGCCGTCGGAATGGCCGCCGCGACCGTCTTTTTTGCTGAAGCCATTCAGGCAGCGACGCCCTACGCCCGAGCCGCTGACATCAACGACCTCATCTGGTCGACTCTGGGTGCAGTGCTCGTAGCGGGTGGGGCAGCTGCACTCTCGTCAATCCGAGAGATGCGAGTTGAAAGAACGACCTCGTGACATTTGGATCGGTCCGCCGAACTCTGTTTCCCATCTTTGTGCTCGGGGCGGTCGCAACTGCTTGCGGCGCTGGCACGTCCGACGCCGCCGATTCCGAATCAGAGCTGCTCGCCCAGCGGATCTTCGCTGCCGCAGGGTTTTCACCGTGTGCGTACTGAGGCGATGCGCTGATCGGCTTCGGCGGCTTGGTCGGTGAGGAAGGTCAGTTTGCACTCCTCGCCAGATTTGTGGGTGTAGGTAATCCGCAGCGCCGTGGTGCCGCCTCCGCCGATGAGCCGGTCAGCGTTGACGAGGAATATCGCTCTGAACATGGGATCGTATTGGTTCGCGTATCTTCAAGGGTCTGTTGTCCGACGATCCACCCATTGACCTCATCTCTTCTGTACCCGCGTGACCTTGTGACCCTACAAATTATACTCGCTGTTGTGAAGCGTCGCGGAATGATCGTTGTCCTGGCCGTGGCGCTGTCTGGGGCTGCCTGCAGCGGAACCGATGACGTTTCGGTCGCCGAGCCGGTGGTCACCACGACAACGACAAACGCGACCACCTCTACAACGACGAGCACTACCACCACGAGCACTACCACCACTGTGCCGCCACAGGTCAGCGCGGCTGAGGGCTTGGGCGACAGCTTCTACCCGTACTTGGGAAACGGAGGCTACGACGCCCTCCACTACGAGATCGATCTCGATATCGACCCGACCGCCAACACAATCCAGGCGCTCACCACGATCACCGCGCAAGCCACACAAGAACTCTCAGAATTCAACCTGGACCTGTCGGGCCTCACAGTTGAAGACGTCAAAGTCAACGGGTCCGCAGCCGAGCACTCCCGCTACAACACCGAACTGGTCATCGTTCCGGCCAATCCACTCGCGGAGGGATCCGAGTTCGTCACCGAGGTGCATTACTCGGGAACGCCCCAGCCGATCTCCGACCCTGGTTTGTGGTTCTTCGAACTCGGCTGGCACAACACCGAGGGCGTCGTGTTCACCGTCAACCAGCCGTCCGGCTCTATGAGTTGGTTCCCGTCCAACAACCATCCGACCGACAAAGCCACATTCGAGATCCACTTGACAGTGCCCGCACCGTTAACAGCGGCTTCCAACGGAATCCTCATCGAAGAGACCAGCGTCGACGGCTACACAACCACAACCTGGCGGATGGACGCCCCGATGGCCACCTATCTGGCAGCTGTCTACGTCGGTGACTTTGAACGTGTCGAGACCAACCAACCCGATGGCCCGCTGATTCGCGACTATGTCCCCCGAACCGACTCAGATGGGATCGTCGAAGCACTGCGGATAACCCCTCAGGTGATCCGCTACTACGAAGACCTGCTCGGTCCCTATCCGTTCGAGGTCTACGGTTCGATCGTGATGCCGTTCAGTCTCGGCTTTGCGTTGGAGAACCAGACCTCGTCTGTGCACGGTCTCTACACGATTGATCCGCTCACGGTTGCCCATGAGATCTCGCACCAATGGATCGGTAATTCGTCAACCCTCGACGATTGGCGAGAAATCTGGCTGCACGAGGGCTTCGCCACATATCTGTCAGCCATGTACATGGCCGAGCATCACGGATGGAACCTCGACGAGCGGATGGCACAGTGGCATACGCATCTGGCCGACACAGAGCCTCCGCTGGAGATCGAAATCCCTCAAATGTTCAGTGCCTCGGTGTACTTACGCGGCGCCTTGACCCTTCACGCTCTTCGAGGGTTCGCTGGTGACAGCGTGTTCGCTGAGATTCTGCGAACTCATCACCAACGGAGCGCCCACGCCAATACCAACACTGCGGAGTTCCTTGAGATCGTGACCGAACTGGCAGGTCCCGAGGCCACCGAATTAGTCGAGTCGTGGCTGGCGGAAAACCCTATTCCTGAGTTGCAAACCGCGCCCTGAATAAAACACGGCCGCATGGTTGGAACGACGATACGAACTCGTTACAGTTCCGCTGTCGATATTACAGTTATGTGACAAACCGAGGCGTGTCCCGGACAACATAGCCCAGACAACGTAGGCGTTGGATCTCTCAACGCCAGGCCCCAACCGAGCGGGCCACTTCCCCCAACACCGGACGAAAGTCCTGCACGAAGGAATCTCAGTCATGCACTTACGAGTGAGCGCAATCGTCATCGCGCTGACAGCACTCCTGTTCGCGTCCTCCTGCACCCCCGAAGAAGTCGCGTTCTACCTCAAGGCCACCGAGCACGTCAACGATGTGCTCTCCGCCGACGAACTAAAACGCCTACGGGACTGCGAATCAACCGACAACTACGCCGCCGTTTCCTTGTGGACCGACACCGTCGGCCTCTACAGAGGCGCATACCAGTTCGTTCAACACACCTGGGACGGCGTCGC